>JALVTI010000118.1 GCA_027035985.1 Aquificales bacterium
AGATGTGGATATTCGCGAAATAAACCTTATTGCCCTTGGACTGTAAAGGAGGGTTGGGCTTCTTGGTACGGTTACGGCGACGGCAGTGGGCGTTGGACTGCTTCGGGGAGACCTTTTAAACCCAATACATTTGGTTTGGCTAGTCGTGATTTGCCTTTCGGAACACTGGTAAGAATAACAAATCTAGAAAATGGCAGGTCTGTTTACGCCGTAGTCCTCGATAGGGGTCCCTATGTAAAGGGAAGAGATTTTGACCTTTATCCCAGGACTATGCGGGCATTAGGGGGTATTAAAAAAGGGGTTATACCTGTAAGGGTTGAGGTCATACGTTGCGGGTGGGCTACAAGATGAAAGACCGTTCTTTGGAGAACTTTGTAAAACTTTCCCACATAAAGGGAGTAGGTTTTAAATTCCTTAAAGAGTTTTATGAGAGATTCGGTTCCTTTGAAGGGGATTTGGATAAAAACCTCAAAGAGTTTCTAAAAGAGAAATTCAACCGCGAAAGGGTGGAAGAAATACTATCCCAATGGAGGTCTAACGTTTGGTTTGACCGCATTTGGAGGTTTTTAAAAGTCCATAAGGTTGAAGTAATTCCATTTTTTGACGATAGATTTCCAAAAGAAGTTTTATCTTTAGGTATTACTACTCCAGCCCTTTACGTTATAGGTCAACTCTCTTTGGAAGGTTTTTCTATTGTGGGCACCCGTAGGGCATCGGCAGAGGGAAGATTAAAGGCAAGAAAATTTGCGGAGTTGTTGGCTTCGGGGGGATTTACTGTAATATCGGGCGGTGCGGAGGGTATAGATAGGAGTGCCCACGAAGGTGCTCTATCGGTAAGGGGAAAAACGGGTGTCATTTTAGGGGAAGGTCTCTATCCCTTTATCCGCCGAAATAAAAACTTTGTTGAAAGGGTGTTAAAAAATGGAGGTTTTATTCTTTCCCAATTCAATCTTTTAACACAAGGTGCTAAGTGGACCTTTCCCCAAAGAAATGGTTTGATAGCGTATTTCGGATTTTACGGGACGCTTGTCGTGGAGGCGCCGGAGAAAAGCGGGGCTTTAATAACCGCCGATTACGCCCTTAAATTGAAAAGACCGCTCTTTACCTATCTAAACTGCGTTCAAAGTGTATCCTTTAGGGGAAACCTTTCGCTGGTAAATGATTGCAAGGCTCGCCTTATAACGGAAGAGGAAGAACTGTTGAAACTTTTGGAGGAACGGGTTTCCACGGTTCCTTTAAGCGGAGGGGAAAGTGTAAGTGCTCCCCGTAAGGAAAAACATGGTAAGGATGCACTTGAAGAGGTTTTAAAGGAAAAACCCCGAACCTTTGATGAATTGTTGGGACTGACCAAACTATCGGAGGATGAACTTTTGGAACGATTAACCTTTTTGGAATTGGAGGGGAAGGTTGTTCAAGACGGGGGTTTTTACCGATGGGTGGGCTAATTTATGGTTAGATGCCGGTATATGTATCTACACTTCCGCAGGACAAAAATTTTGAAATCAA
>JALVTI010000119.1 GCA_027035985.1 Aquificales bacterium
TTTATCTTCGGTTGCAACCTCTCGAGGGTCTTTTCGTCCTCAAAAATTTGGATATTTTCAAGTGCCACCGCGCAGGCGAGGTTATTGCCCGTATAGGTGTGCCCGTGGTAAAAGTGTTTAGCCTCTCCAAACTCTCCCAAAAAGGCGTTAAAGATTTCTTCCGTGGTTAGCGTCACCGCCAACGGTAGGTAACCGCCCGTTATACCCTTACCGAGTGTCATAAAATCGGGGCATACACCTTCCTGCTCAACGTAGAACATGGTTCCCGTTCTACCGAAACCGGTAGCCACCTCATCGACTATTAGCAAAACCCCGTATTCCCTTGCCAGTTTTTCGACCCCTTTCATAAACCCCTTGGGGTAGGGGAGCATCCCCGCTGCCGCCTGAATACCGCTTTCGAGGGTTATTCCTATAACCTCCTTGTGGTGTTTGTCGAGAATTACCTTTAGTTGGTTCAGTAGGTCTTCCCTGCACTCCTCCGACAGCTTTCCATATTTCTCCCTACAATACCAATAGGGGGAGGGAAGTTTAAAAGTTTTAAACAACAGGGGTTTATAAGCTTCGTGAAAAATCTCTATCCCGCCGACGGAAACTGCCCCTATGGTGTCCCCGTGATAGGCATTTGAAAGGGTAATAAAATACCTTCTATCTTTCTCTCCATTGTTATAGAAGTAGTGGTAAGCCATTTTAAGGGCTATTTCGTTGGCTTCCGCACCGTCTTCGGAGTAAAAAACTTTTGTCAAACACTTAGGGGTAATTTCAACGAGTCTCTTTGCGAGGAGGATGGCGGGGACGTTCGAACTCCCTAAAGTGGTCGTATGGGCAACCTTACACATTTGTCGGACTAAAGCGTTGTTCAACCTCGGATGGTTGTGACCGTGAACGTTACACCAAAGGGAAGAAATTGCGTCTATATACTTCCTTCCGTGGATATCATATAGATAAACACCCTCACCGCGCTCAAAAATAAGGTTATCCTCCTCGCGGTATACCTTCATTTGTGTGAAGGGATGCCAAAAATACTCCTTATCCCATTCCTCCAAAAGTTTGGGGTCTATATCCCTTCCCAACATAGTAGGGATTGATTTTAGAAAACTCCGTTACCCCTAAAGGGTTGGAATAAAAATTAGTCTGCGAAAGGCGAACAATAATAGATAACTTGGATAAAAATTTTCAAGATAGTAAACCCTAAATCATCCTCTATAAGAAATGCAAAAAGTTTCTCATTGAATTTTCTCTATGAGAGAACATTCCCGCTTCGCGGGAAGCTTGACTCTTTTTGCACAGACATTAAATGGTTTCTCTTCGGGATGAAGATTTAAAACACTCTTGGCGTTGATTGCTATTGTTTTTAAACGGAAGTTATTTTTTTGTTGATGGATTAAAGGGCTGGCAGCGACCTACTTTCCCGTGCCGCGGTCCGGCACAGTATCATCGGCGCTGGGGGGCTTAACTGCCGGGTTCGGAATGGAACCGGGTGTTTCCCCCCCGCTATGGCCACCAGC
>JALVTI010000120.1 GCA_027035985.1 Aquificales bacterium
CCCCGACCGCCCCCTCTCGGGCTACACTTCCGGCTAGCCTCTCCCAGGAGAGACCCACCCCCATTCCCCCCTGAATTATCGGAATGCGGGCGGTCCATTTACCGATTTTTAAAGGTTTTAATGTCATCACCTAGATAATTGTCCTAAAGAGGGCGAAGAATTTAAAAGTTTTATTATCCTATCCAAAAGTTCGTTTGTTTTGTTTTTATCCTTTTAAAGGCTTTCCCCGGTCCTTAATCTTGAAAGTAAGAAGAATTTTTCACATACCAAAGAGGGTCTATCAAAAAACCGAGACCTATAAAGGTACTAAGTCGAACTTTTTCCCTTTAAAGGTTACTCCTCGGAATATTCCGCCCCCCCGCTTTCGGTCTCCCAAACGACCACCTTCACCAATTGGGGAAACCTCTCCTTTATAACCCCGTAAAGGTATCTGGCAACATTTTCCGCCGAAGGTGAGAAGTTGAAAATATCGTTCAAACACCTGTAGTCGGGAAGTATTTCATCCAAAAAGCGTTCCACCTCCACAAAATCGACACCTATACCGGCTTTGTTTAACTCCTTCACCCTAAAGTGGCACTCCACCATCCACGTATGCCCGTGAAGGGGTTCGTTTTCACCCTCTTTGGGGTAATCGGTCAGGTAGTGGGCGGCTTGAAATTTTTTCCTCACGCGGACAATCCACGGCATGGGAGTTTATTATGGATTTACTCCCTTAAAGGGGGTATATTTTTATTGTTAACTTTCCTTGTAAAGTTTTTTTTAGACACTAACCGGTGGAGGTAGTGCAATGCTGGAAAGCCAAAGGCTGGGACAATTGCTTAAAGATTTGGAAGCTAAAAGGAAAAGCGGAGCTATTTCCGCGGTAGAATTTTACAAATCCCTTTTAGAACTGTTGGCGGATTTAAAAGATGTTTTGATTAACGAAAATGTTGAAGAAAAGCAAATTCGTAGACAGATACCCCTACTTCTAACCTTTATAAAAGGTCAGATAAAAGACCTCTCTAATAGGGGTAATTAAAAATCTAATAGAAACCCTTTTCGGATTTTACCTTGCAACCCATCCTTTTAAAGGTAGATGTTCGAAGGTCTCTACATCCACATTCCCTTTTGCAACCAAAAGTGTCCCTATTGCGATTTCTTCTCCGTAGTCGGTTCCCCCGTGGGGTTTGGGGAATACTTCGAAGCCCTCTTAAGGGAACTCGAATACTACCGAAACCTATACGGGTTCAGCCTAAAAACAATATACTTCGGAGGTGGAACTCCCTCGGTAGTCCCACCAAAGGTTTACGAAAAATTCTTCCACCGATTGGAAAAAATTATCGACCTATCCCGCGTGGAGGAGATAACAATAGAGGTTAACCCCGAAAGTTATACCTACCGAGATTTCAAACCCCTCAGGGAGATAGGATTTAACCGTCTCTCCGTCGGGGTGCAGAGTTTCGTCGAAAGAAACCTCAAGGTGCTGGGAAGGAAACATTCGGTAAAACATTCTTTGGAAACCGTCGAAAACGCCCACCTTGCGGGGTTTGAAAACATATCGGTCGACCTCATATGGGGTCTTCCCGAACAAACGCCCGACCTCCTTAGGGAGGAATTCAAAATTTTGAAAACCCTACCGGTGAAACACCTCTCGGCATATCTGTTAACAGTCTATGAAGAAACCCCTCTCCACTCGATGGTGGAAAAGGGCGCTTTTAAACTCCCCTCGGAGGAACGGATAGAAGAGCTCTACTACACCCTTTTGGGGGAGACGGAAAAGCTCAACCTAAAGAGGTATGAAATCTCAAACTTCGCCCTTTCGGAGGCATACCAATCGAAACACAATCTCCTCTATTGGAGGCTGAAACCTTTCTTGGGAATAGGCGCGGGGGCTTGGAGCTTCGACGGCAAAAAGCGCTGGCACAACGTTAGAAACATCCGCCTCTATATCGACAAACTCCTGAAAGAAAATAGCCCGCCTATGGCGGGGGAAATAATTTTGGACGAAAAGGAACTCCTCAAAGAGGCGATAATCATGGGTCTCCGCACAACCGAGGGTATTCCCTTCGAATGGATTAAAGGAAAACTCCCCGAGGAGGTTATAAAGGAATTTTTCACCCTCAAAGGGGACAAAATAGCCTTTAACGATAAAGGTTTTTTGGTCTCAAATTCGATACTCTCTTTGTGTCTCAGTTCCACTGAGTGGAAATAAAACAAGGTCTCGCCGAAAATTCAGGGGTTATAAGGATTTTGTTTCAATTCCACTAAGTGGAGATAAAACCGAGAAATTTGCAAACCATTTTCAGTTGCCAAGGAGCTTACTCCCCCAAAGGTTTCAAATTACGCCGTCCAAACGTCGAGAAGTATAGACGTTTAGACGTCACGACGTCAAAATACGTTTCTCCAAACACCTTGAGAGTAATAACGAAATAAACGGGAACTTTAAAAGGAAAATTTTTAAACCGACCGCAAACGGGGAAGGGAAAAAATCTACCCCTTACCTCCAAAGGGTGGCTTTAAATTTCGCACATAATTTATGGTCTATGTCCGACATTCTCAATAAACCCATAAAGGAATTTCTTCAAGAGAACAAACTTTCGGTGGGGGATAACGTTATATTCCTCTTTAAGGCTTTGGGATTGGAGGGAAAGGTTGACCTAAAGGCGTTGGAAAGGGATTTCGGCGAAGTGGCGAAGATGTCGAAATCGAAAGCCAACGTCGTCGACCCCGAAAGAGTTATTGAGAAATACGGAGCCGATACCGTCAGGCTCTACACCCTATTTGCCGCACCCCCCGAAAGGGATTTCGAATGGATTGAAAGCGGTATAGAGGGGGCATACAGATTTCTAAACCGCCTTTGGGATTTCGTTATAGGAAACCTCGAGGGGATAAAGGACATCCCCTACGAGGGGATAGACAAAGAAAAGCTTTCCAAAGAGGGGAAGGAGATAAGGAGAAAAACCCACGAGACTATAAAGAAATTCGCCCAAGAGATGGAGAAAAATTACCAGTTCAACACCGCCATAGCGTCGGTTATGGAACTCCTCAACGCGTTGGAAAAATTCAACCCCCAAACGGAGGAGGATAAAAAAGTCCTAAAAGAGGCTGTTGAGGTTATGTTAAAGCTCCTCTATCCGATAACCCCCCACATATGCGAGGAGCTTTGGGCGCGCCTGGGTAAGGAAACCCGTCTCTATACCGAACCTTACCCCACCTACGACGAGGAAGCCCTCAAGAGGGAGGAGGTTGAAATTCCCGTCCAGGTAAACGGAAAGGTTAGGGGAAAAATCGTTATCCCCTTCGGGGCTTCCCAGGAGGAGGCTTTCGAAATCGCCAAAGGCAACGAAAATATCGCAAAATATATCGAGGGGAAAGAGATTCGAAAGATTATCTATATCCCCAACAAGCTCCTAAATATCGTCGTCAAACCTTAAAGAGGATATAGGCGATATTGTCCCTGTCTATATTTTTGTTCCTCTTTGAGGTTTTGAACAAAAAGTTCAACCTATCGCTGAGTTCCTCTATTCCCTCATCCGCGTATTGGTTGAAAAATTCCTTCAATTCCTCAAAGGTGAGAAGCTTTTCAATCCCGTCCGATACCAGGAGGTAAATATCTCCCGGTATTACCTTGCCCCTTTTAATCACTATGGGGGGGTTCCAATCGGTTCCGAGGGCTTTGACCTTTTTTCTCCCCTTTCTCTCCTCGACGGTATCCTCCGTTAGCTGTTTCAATTCCCCCCTGCGGTAGCGGTATATCTTGCTATCACCGCTGTGTCCAATAATGTAGTTATCCCCTTTTAGGAACATAGCTGAAAGGGTGGTTCCCGTTATTCCGCCCATTTCGTAGACGGTATTCATCACCTCTTTGTTCGCCTTTTTGAAAATCTCCTCTATCTCTTCTTTGTCGAACTCCTTTAAGGGGAAATTCCTCTCCAAAACCTCCAAAGCCTTTTCCGCCGCAACCGCACCGAAACCGCTATCGCCCATCCCGTCGGCTATGGCGAAGAGCTTTTGGTCTCTATCCTCCAAAAAGAGGATGCGGTCTTCAAAATTCTGTTTGTCCCCGATGTTCATATTGGTGACCACTTGGATATCCAGCATTCCCTTCACCCCAATTTTTTTAAATCTTGGAGTAATTCCCCCGCGGTGCGGTATCTTTGAAAGGGGTTAATTTTAACCATCCGTTCGAAAACCTCCCTCCAATCTTCCGGCAGGGAGGGGGGAATCGGAACGACCCCTTTGCGGTTTAAAAGCTGCTCCTCCGCCCTACTTTTCCCCTTGAACGGATGGTGTCCCTCCAACATATAGTAGAGCAGACACCCGAGGGAAAAGATATCGCTGCTGCGGTGTATCTCCCCCCTAAACACCTCCGGGGCGATATACCCAACCGTTCCCTTTACGTCGAGGATACCGCTGAAACCGCGCGTTTTGAGAAGCCCAAAATCTCCCAATTTCCAGAGCAAACCCTCCCCGGTCTTTTTAGCTAAAACATTTTCCGGTTTTATATCGAGGTGTATATACCCGTAGCGGTGGAGGTATGCCAACCCCTCCGTTATTTGGCGGAGAATATTTAAAGCCTCCTTAGGGGGGAGTTTTCCACCTTTTGAACCCACATACCCCTTTAGGTCTCCCCCATCGCAATACTCGTAGAGGAGATAAACCCTATTCCCGCTACGGGAAGTAAAGTAGTGGTAGAGTTTCACCAGGTGGGGGTGGTCTATCAGTAAAACATTTTGCGCCTCGTTGAGCAGTTGACCTATATAAATGGGGTCTTTTGCCTCCTTCAGAGCGTATAAGTCTCCCTTCACTCTATCCCTTACGAGGTAGACCTTTCCGAACCTGCCCTCTCCGAGTTTTTTTAAAACCTCAAACCTGCCGAGGAGTAGAATCTCACCACCCCCTTTTGAGGAAATTAAAGTGGACATCCCCCGATAGGTTTTAAGATTAAAAATCCATTCCCTTTTAAAGGGAGACAAATATTACAAACCTGAAAAGTTTAAGGCTGAAAAAAGCCCTTGGTTTTTGTTTCAAACTGAATATTTTTGTTAATTTGAAATGTTTGCGGGGGATAGGGTTTTACTTGAGGAGTATGCCAAACTTAAGAGCCTTGAAAAAACCGTCGAATTAAATCTGGCTGTTTTGGAAGAGTTTTCCCTTTTATTGGAAGATAACTTGGAAGAGCTAACCCATTATTTAGAACTTGTAGGTGAAGATGAGAAACTCTTTATTGAGAAATTACGGGGATTGGTTAGTACCTTAATTAAAAATATCCAGCTCTTGCAATCCTTAATGGAAACCACATGGGAAGATGTTGAACTATCGCTTTTAAAGTTGGCTTTATACCGCCATATCCCGGAGACAGAAGAACTAAAAATTCGTATAACCGAAGGTTTTCAAAGTAAACTGGATACTTTAAAAGACTTTTTAAACATTCAATGTGCGATTTTGGGTCACGATTTGGAAAAATATAGATTGGATGGTAAAATACCATTTGATGTTTATATATCTTTCCTTGAAAAAATGACCGAATTCAACCGCCAACTTTGGAGATAATAAAAAATCTCAAAAATAAAACGGGAGGTGTTAAAGCTGAGTAACTTCGAAAAGAGGTATAGAGTAAACAGACAGATAAGGGCTAAAGAGGTCAGGGTTATTGACGAAAACGGACAAAACCTCGGCATTATGTCGGTAAAAGAAGCCCTCGCTTTGGCTCAGGAAAGGGGTCTCGACCTGATAGAGATAGCCCCCAACGCCAAACCACCCGTCTGCAAAATCGCCGACTACGGGAAATTCAAATACGAAATGAAGAAAAAGGCGAAAGAGGCAAAGAAAAAGCAGAAAACTATAGAGGTAAAAGAACTCAAAATGAGGGTTGGTATCGAAGAACACGATTACCAGGTCAAGTTGAAGCAGTTGAAGGAATTCCTCGAAGAGGGAAATAAGGTAAAACTCCGCATCATCTTTAGGGGAAGGGAAAACATAAGACCCGAATTGGGCGAAAAATTGGTTCAACGTTTTAAGGAAGATGTAGGTGACCTGGGAGAGTTGGAGAAAAAACCCTCTAAAGAGGGTAGATTTATGATAGCCATTTTCGCCCCCAAGAAGAAAAAACAGTGATAGAATGGAACCTTTCGGAGGTAAGAGGTATGCCGAGAGTTGGAGGAAAGGTTAAAACCAATAGAAGTTTGGCTAAGAGGATAAAACTCACCAAAAAGGGAAAAATCAAAAGGTGGAAGGGAGGATACTCCCACTACGCCTTGAGAAAGGATAAAAAGTATAAAAGACAGGCTAGAAAGGCAGTTATTATGGACAAAAAACACCCCAGATACGAAAAACTTATCAAGATGATTGAACCCTCCATTTAATGTTAACTTGGAAAGTTTTTTTAATTCTTTTCTTGTCCTTTATAACTTCCTATCTATTTGCAAATACTGTTGAACGTGCTTTGCAAACCAGAGGAATGGCGCCAGAAAAAATAAAAATCATAAAATTTATTTCCCTTTTGGGGATGTTTGTATTCCTTTTTCTCATTGGAACTTTATAGATTTCCCAATCTATGGATGATAAAAAGCTTCAGTCTATAAAAGACGGTATTACTTTTTCTTACAGAATTGGGAAAGTCTTTTTTGGTTTAAAAACTACCAAAGAATTGGCTTCACGCAATTTTAAAGGGTTTGTAGTAATAAGTAGCGATATATCCCTAAGGGTTTTACGGGAGGCTTCTTTTCTTCAAAAGAGGGGATATAATATTTACCAAATTCCTGTTGATAAAAAAACTTTAGGTTCTTGGTTTGGTAAAGGGGAGGTAGGTGTACTTTTCTTGCCCAACCATTCTTTAACTTTTAAAATTGAAAGTTTGCTTAAGGATTTTAAAAAGGATTTTCCCCCCTTTACAAGGGGATTAAAACATAAGGAGGTAGCCAGCCTTGAAACTAAAAGAATACGCGGAAGAACTAGGAATAGACTACAAAAAACTTCGTCAAATATTAAAGGAAAACTTCGGTTTGAACGTTCGGGCAAATACAAAAGTTACCGACGACTTGAAGCAGACCATAGACCTAATAGTGGAAGCTTTAAAGGCTCCTCCTCCCGCAGAGGAACAAAAAGTAGAGGAACAAACAAAGGTTGAGACACCGCCAGAGGAGGAAACTCAAAAAGTTGAGGAAAAGAAAGAAGAGCTTTCTCCGGAGGAAAGGAGAAAGCAGGAACTTATGGAACTGTTAGAAAAATCGAAGGAAGCCCTTTTGGAGAAACTTAAATCGGAAGAGGAAGAGGAGGAGGGGGAAGAGCAGAGGAGATACCTACTTGCGGAACCCTATGAGGAGATAGACGAACAAAAGAGGGAAGAGATTAAGAAAAAGGCGGAAGAACTCAAGAAGTTGGACGAACTAGCCCTCCTTCAAAGGTTGCAATCTCTAACCCGCGACCTCGTTCCGGAACAAAAAGAGGAAAAACCCGAGGAGATGAGGGATAAAAAAGCCCAAAAGAAGAAAAAGGAGAGAAAAAAGCCTTCTCACGGCGAGAGGAGAAAAGAATTTGTAGAGAAACAAAAAATGGAAGAGAAGATGAAAAAACAGCAGGCGAAAAAACAACCGAGCAGACCTCCCAAGAAGAAAAAGGAAGAGGAAGAGCTCAAAATTATCCAAATACCCGAAGTTATTACCGTTCGGGAATTGGCAGAATTGTTGGACGTCTCCCCAAACGAGATTATTGCCGAATTGATGAAACGCGGTATCCTCGCAACCATAAACCACACCATTGACCCCAACATAGCGGTGGAAATAGCGGAAAAATTCGGTTACCTTGCGGAGGTCAAAACCGCCGAAGAGGAAGTCGAACAGCTGGTGGAAGAAGAATTGCAACAGGAAGAAGGAGAATTGGAGGAGAGACCGCCCGTTGTTGTCGTCATGGGTCACGTCGACCACGGAAAAACCTCCCTACTCGACAGAATTCGAAAAACAGATGTGGCGCGCAGGGAAAAGGGCGGTATAACCCAGCACATAGGTGCATCGCAGGTCGAGCTTCCCAGCGGGAAAAAGATAACCTTCCTGGATACACCCGGACACGAGGCTTTCACCACCTTGAGGGCTCGAGGCGCAAAGGTTGCCGACATAGCGGTTCTCGTTGTAGCGGCTGACGACGGCGTTATGCCGCAAACGGTAGAGGCTATCAACCACGCGAAGGATGCCGGTATCCCCATCATCGTGGCGGTTAACAAAATCGACCTACCCCAAGCGAATCCGGATAAGGTCTTGAGGGAGCTATCGGAACACGGACTCATACCGGAGGAGTGGGGTGGCGATACCCCGGTCGTGAAAGTCTCCGCCAAAACCGGAGAGGGAATAGACGAACTGTTGGAAATGATTACCCTTGTCGCCGAACTTGAGGAGCTAAAGGCAAATCCCAAAGGGAAAACCAAGGCGGTAATAATCGAAACCAAACTCGACCCCAAAAGGGGACCTGTTGCAACCGCTATAGTTCAAAACGGAACTTTAAAGGTAGGCGATATCTTTGTGGCGGGTGCCACCTACGGACGTGTTAGGGCTATGATAGACGACAAAGGAAGGAGGCTTAGGGAGGCACCCCCCGGCACCCCTGTGGAGATTTTGGGTTTTGAGGAACTTCCCGAACCGGGTGACATCCTTATCGTGGTTCCCGACGAGAAAACAGCCAGGACTCTAGCCGAACAGCGCAAACGTCAGAAAGAACAGGAAAAACTGAAAGGAACGGCGCTAAGGTTGGAAGAAATCTATGAGAAAATCCAAAGCGGGGAACTGAAGGAACTAAAGATAGTCCTTAAAGCGGACACCATAGGTTCCATAGAGGCATTAAAAAAGGCGTTGGAAGAGCTATCCACCGATAAGGTAAAGGTTTCGATAATCCACTCCGGTGTGGGTGCAATTAGCGAGAGCGACATTATGCTGGCAAAGGCGTCCGGAGCCATCGTTATAGGTTTCAACACCAGACCAAACCCCGCCGCCAGGAAATTGCTCGAGGAGGAAAAGGTCGACGTCAGAACTTACGGCGTTATCTACGACGCCGTTGAGGACGTTAAGAAAGCCCTCGAGGGTCTGCTCGAACCCGAAAAGGTTGAGGAAATTCTCGGTCAGGCGGAAGTTAGGGCTACTTTCAAAATTAAGAAGGTTGGAACGGTTGCCGGTTGTTACGTACTCGACGGCAAACTGGTTAGGGGAGCCAAAGCCCGCCTGATCCGCGAAGGTGTCGTCATCTACGACGGCGAAATAGAGGGCTTGAAGAGGTTTAAGGAAGACGTTAAGGAAGTTCCCAAAGGTTTCGAATGCGGTGTAAAACTAAAGGACTTTAACGACATAAAGGTGGGAGATATTATCGAGTGTTATGAAATTAAATACGTTAAGCCTAAATTGGATTTCGGAAAGAAGGATACGAAAAACAGCTAAACCTTTCCGTTTCCTCTCCACTTAAAATCTTTCAGAGTTATGTCGAAATTGTATTATCACCTCCTCCTTATAGTCGCCGTTACCCTTGGGGCGATTTGGATAGCCCTAACAAAGCCGGTAAATTTCGGATTGGACTTAAAGGGTGGAATAGAGATTATTCTTTATCCCGAAATAGATAAAGCTCTTAAAAGCCAATACGAAAAGTATGCAGAAAGCATAGAAAACCTATTGGAGAAAAACGGTTATCCCGTTCTGGGTTATAAGGTTTCCCCTAAGGGAATAGAATTCCAATTGTTGGAAACGCCTCAGAAAGACACCCTTGAACGTTTGTTTGAAAAGAATTTCGGTTCCATTTTTGAGATAACGCTTAACGGAAACAAGTTGTTTGTGAAATTGAAGGACAAATACCTCAAAAGGTTCAAAGAGACCATTATTGAGAAAACCATTGAAGTCTTGAGAAAAAGGGTTGACAATTTGGGTGTAGCCCAGGCGGTGGTTACCCGTTTGGGGGACAAATATATCTATATAGAACTACCGGGTGTATTAAACCCCAAAAAGGCTAAAGAGATTCTCGGAAAGACGGCAAAACTGGAATTCCTACTCGTTTTGGACGTTTCCAAGGATAAGAAACTCTTGGAGGGAGAGGCTAAAAGATACAAAAGTGTTAGAGTCTTACCGGGAGCCGACGGCTTTTACTATCTCGTTAAATATCCCCCCGTGATTACCGGTTCCGACTTAGCCGACGCCTATCCCACCACCGATAGCTACGGGAGACCCGCCGTTGGTTTTACCCTCACCCCCTCGGCGGCAAAACGGTTTGCCGAATTCACCCAAAGTCATATAGGCAAACGAATGGCTATAGTTTTGGACAATTATGTGGTATCGGCTCCGACGATACAGGCGCGTATCTACGATAAAGGAATCATTACGGGACAGTTCACCATAGAAGATGTTAAAAACCTGGTCGTGATACTCAAAGGCGGGGCGCTTCCCACCGACTTAAAAATCGAAGAGATTCAGGTTATTGGTCCCATGCTCGGAAAAGAGGCTATAAAGCAAGGTATAGCCGCCTTTATAGGAGCGGTAATTCTTCTAACGCTCATATTGGTATGGAGGTATAAAGTTGCCGGGTTTACCGCCACTCTGGCGGTATTTCACAACGCCTTACTGCTGTGGGTTGGCTTAGCCCTTTTGGGGGCTACCCTTACGCTACCCGGTATAGCCGGTATCGTTCTTAACATGGGTATAGCGGTGGACAGCAATGTTTTGATTTTCGAACGGGTTAAGGAGGAACTGAGAAAGGGAGCCACGCTTCTAAAAGCCATAGAGTTGGGATATAAGAGGGCGTTATCCGCAATTATAGACTCCCATATAACCCTTTTGGTGGCGGCTTTAATTCTTTCGCAGTTTGATGCGGGTCCGGTTAAAGGTTTTGCCGTTGTATTGGCTATAGGAACAATTGCCTCCTTTTTCTCCAACGTGTATATGTCAAAAATCTTGCTCGATTTCGTCGCCCGCAAAAGGTGGCTGAAATTCTCGATATAGACTAAAAATGGGTGAAAAAGTTTTAATCCTCTCCGGGAGGGGAAAACTTCCCCTCCTTTTTAGGGAACTCTCACTAAAACACGGATATCAACCTATAACGGTTGGGGTTAAAACGATAACCGATTTCAAAACCGATTACACCGTTCCCTTTATGGGTTTTGTTGAATTCGAACAATTGGTGGAGAGACTCGGCAATCCCCCCATCGTGCTTTTGGGGAAGTTTGACCCCCGCCTCTCGACCGCCCTTTTCGATTCCATCCTTCAAAAGTTGAGGTTTAAGCTCTTCGGCGGAAACTACAAAAGGAACTGGGAAATCCTAAGTACCTTGAAAGGTAGAATTAAAAACACCCTTCCTGGAGAGGTTATCAGGGGCTTTATGGACTACTACGAAGTGAAAGGGTTTAGATTCTTACCCTCGGAGGAGATAAAAAGAATACTCTCACCTCTGTTGGCGGATGAAGGACTGTTAACCTCTTCGGTGAAGGTGGAAAAGGAATTCCTCGAAGAGGGTAAGCGTTTTCTCTCCTATACCCAAAGACTGGCGGATATGGAGATAGGACAGGTTCTGGTTTTTAAAAATGGGAGCGTGTTCGCGGTTGAGAGTGTGGAGGGCACCGACGAAACGATAAAAAGGGGGGCAAAATTGGCGGGAGGAGGTTTTTCCGTAACAAAAGCCGCCCGCTCGGAGCAGGATTTTAGAATAGATATCCCCGCCGTAGGCGGGCAAACTTTGAAACTTTTAAAAAAACTGGGGGCTAAAGCTCTATTTCTCGAAAGCGGAAAAGTCTTAATATTGGAACGGGAGAAATTTTTAAAGGAGGCGGAGAGGGCTGGAATAGCCGTTATAGGTTTAACTCTTCGTTAGCTTTTGCAATCTTTTCCTTCATCTTTTGGCGGTATTTTCTCAACTTCTCTTCCAATTGCGGATACTTTAGGGATAGTATCTGCACGGCTAAAACCGCGGCGTTGGTTCCGCCAGCCTTTCCCACCGTTACGGTCGCAACGGGAATTCCCGGAGGCATTTGAACTATGGAAAGTAAGGCGTCCAATCCTCCCATTAGAGGGGATGTATCGAGGGGTATACCTATTACGGGTTTAAGAGTCTTCGAAGCTATAACCCCAGGGAGATGGGCGGCATAACCGGCGGCGGCTATAAATACTTCGGCATCGCTTTCGTTTAAATATTCTTCCAACAGCTCGGGCGTTCTGTGAGCTGAAATAATTTTCACGTCAAAATTGATTCCAAACTCCTTAAGAGTTTTGATACAACCTTCCACCAAAGAGATGTCGCTTTTACTTCCCAATATAACGGCTACCTTTCCAACTCCCATAGTCGGTTTTATTTTCTACGGGTTGACTTTTAAGGTAAGTGGTTTTTATAATTATCAAGTATTATGGAAGTAGTCCAAGCAACCAATATGTGGCTGAGTCTCCTGATAGCGTTTCTTGCGATAGTGTTGCCCGGTGTAATGGCACTTTTATATTGGACTGTGGGGAAAGATTAACTCCCCGATTCTGAAATTTGCTTTTCCTTAACGCATTCTTCTTTGTGGATGTAGATATATACGAAGTGTCCTATTACACCTTTCATAAATAGTATCGTCATAACTATTACTCCAAAAAATAATGCTACCCATTCGGGAGAATGTTCCTTCGGTGGGAACATATGAAACCACATTCGACCTATTAAGGTTCCAATAAAACCTACAATCCCCAAAATGGCAAAAACAGTCCAGGTTTTATAACCCCTTTTACAAAGGTCTCCCCAGTGGAGCTTCATGAAATGAAAGTATTAAATGCAGAAATAAAAGAGAAAAATGAGAGGGGTTAGAGATTAATCGGCGTCGAGCATTTTGATAAGCCCGGCGGTTAGGAATGCTACCCCAAAGAAATAGATAAAGGCGACGAGGAGCCACATGGTTCCACCTCCTTACTATTAATAGCTAAACTGTCCTTTTTCCGCAGCCTCTTTGAGCTGTTCGGGGGACAGTTTGAACAGGAACACTTTGTAGATGTATGCGGTATACGCCAAGATTAGGGGAACCGCTATCAGTGCCGCAATGGTCATAACCTTTAGGGTGTTTTCGGATGCAGCGGTGTTCCATACGGTCATGGAGTTTTCAAGCCCGTATATGGACGGAACGGTGAATGGGAATAGTGCTACGGATACCGCAAAGAGGATACCTATAATTGCCAACGAAGAGCTTAGAAAGGTTCCCCAAGCGCTGCCATTCCTTGCGAAGAAGAATACACCCAACAGTCCGAGGATTCCCAAGCCGAGCAATATCCAGCCGATTATGGATACCAATGCGGGTGCTTGGAATAGGAAGTTATCGTGATAGGTGAAAACTTTATCCAATACGGCACCCCAGTGGTGGAAATCTATGTTTATAGTTTCAGAAATAACCTTGGGATTGTTGGTGTGGAAGGTATGGGTAAATCCGAAGCTAACAAAACCCCATATGGTGGTGATTACCCATAATGCGGCGGTAATAGGCCACAACTTTAGAACAAAACCTTTGGACCTTTCGAAGTGTTCGCCGAGGGTTTTAACCATAAGCCAAGATGCACCGTGCATTATTACAAACAACAATGCGGTTATACCAACGAGCAGTTTGAATATACCGGCTGCCAGGTTGGGGAAGAACGGGTTTAGCAGTTGCAGGAATCCAATTATTGCAGGATAGGGATGGAATTGACCGTTGGAGTCCAAAACGCCGTATACAAAACCTTCGAGAGAGTTGGGGTCTACCAAGGTGGTTTTTACAAAGGGTAAGCCGACAATGATATTTCCAAGAGCGACACCCAGAACCAACGCAACTATACCGGAGCTTATAGAAATAGCCCAATCCCAGAAGCTCCTCCAAGTGGGAGAAGGTCTTTTAGACCTGTATTCGAAACCCACAGCTCTGAATATTAGTGCGAATAGGATTAGCATTAGCGCGAGATAGAGACCGCCGAAAATAGCCGCGTAAATTTCGGGAAATGCCGCGTAAGCCGCACCACCGGCGGTGATAAACCACACTTCGTTACCGTCCCAAATGGGACCAACGGAGTTTAGCGCTATCCGACGGCTGATGTCGTCCTTACCCATAAAGGGAACCAGAACACCGACACCCAAGTCAAATCCGTCGGTCAGAATGTACATAACCCAAACAAGGGCAACGATAACAAACCAAAGGGGGACGAGAACGTCCCACCAAAGGGGAGAATAACCGAGCGCTTCCATAGCTCTACCTCCTCAAAGTTTTTGATTAATAAGCCTCTTGAGCTTTAGCCTCACCGGTCATTTCAGGACCTTTCTTAGCGTATTTAGCGATAAGCCACCAGTCGAGAACCGCCAATACGCTGAAGATTGTTAAGAATCCGAGGAAGGTTATCAGCACTTCGAGAACAGTGAGGGTGGGGGTTACAGCTTTGTAGGTAGTGAGACCTATAAATGCACCAGGAATGTGGGTTTGAACTATCTTGTCACCTTCTTTAATCAAGGCGGGTATCTGTTGGAATAGCTCGTTCCAGATTATATTACCGTTAGCGTCGTGCTTAACTTCGGTTAGGGGATATACAACCCAGGGCTGACGACCGACCTCTGCGGTAGCCCAACCGAGCAAACTTGCGATATAGGGCAAGGGTATGCTGTAAAGGGCTACTTTAAGAATCCAAGACTTGTCTTGGAGAACACCCTTTTTGGCGTAGTAGAAGGCTACGGTGAATATGAACACGAATAGGAATCCGAGATATACCATTATGTGGAACGCCCAGTAAACGATATTCACGGGAGGTATGAAGCTAGGCCATTGACCGTTAAGCATTACGTTGTTTTTGATGATGTCGGCGAGTTGAGGATTTTGCTGCATAGCGGCTTGGAAGTTTTGTTCCATATATTTTTGGATGTCGTTCATACCGGGAACTTCGGCACCGAAGCTGTGATACGCGAGAAAGCTCAATATTCCGGGTATGGGCAGAGGTAGTTTAAACGCATACTCGTACTGACCGTTTTCGTTTTGGGTTACCCAAGCCGCCAAGAGAATGGGAGCCGCATGCTCGCTATCCACAATAGCTTCCATAGCGGCCAGTTTGGAAGGTTGGGTTTTTGCAACCTCGTGGGCGTGAATGTCACCGATAACCACTTCGGAAACGGAAGCGATCATTCCATAAATAGCCGCCGCCAGTGCGGAACGTTTGAAGAAATCCACATGCTGTTTTCTAAGTAGGTGATACGCACTTATACCGAGAACGAACATAGCGGCGACTATCATTCCGGCGGTCATGGTGTGCATGAACTTAACGTCCGCAACTGGAGAAAATACGACTTGGCTGAAATCGTAGAGTTCCGCCCTGATACCGCCTACCCAAGTTCCCACCTTGAGCATACCACCGACGGGGTGTTGCATCCATCCGTTAGCAATAAGAATCCACAGCGCAGATAGGTTGGTTCCGAATGCAACAGCCCACGCTACAAGAGCCATTACGACATCGTTAACGCGGTTCCATCCAAATACGAGCATTCCGATAAAGGACGACTCCAGGAAGAATGCGAACAGTGCTTCGATTGCGAGGGGTGCCCCGAAGATATCACCCACATAACGGGAGTAAACCGCCCAGTTGGTACCGAACTCGAACTCGTGGGTGATACCGGTGGCGACACCCATAGCGAAGTTAATCGCGAAGAGCTTGGTCCAGAACCGCGCCATCTCCCTGTAGATTTGCTTTTTGGTAATAAGGTAGGTGGTCATTAGAATCGCGATGAACAGGGAGATACCCAGCGTTAGCGGGACAAACAGAAAGTGAAAGTAAGCCGTGGTGGCGAACTGTAACCTCGACAACGAGGCTACAAGTTCGAGTTCTGCCGCCATGCTACTACCTCCTTATGAAAGATTTGGGGTATCTACAAAATAATAAGATAAATCGACTTTTTTGACAATAACTTTGTTGAAATCAACAAAATTTATAAATTAAAATTGAGTAGTTTACAAAACTCCGTTCGGTTCTTTTAAAGGAGATTTATCATAAATTCCTGAAATCTAAATATGAGAAAAATCATATTAAACTCTTCCCAAAAAGTTATATGCTTACTTTCCTGTAAGCGCGAAAGGAAAAGGCTCCTTAAAAGGTAGAGCCGGTAGCTCAGTCGGTAGAGCAACGGCCTTTTAAGCCGTGGGTCCCGGGTTCGACTCCCGGCCGGCTCACCACTTGACTTGAAAAAGGAAATGTGCTATAATAAAAACTTTAGAAGTTAACGGGGCAGCCCCCGTCGTCTAGCCCGGTCTAGGACACCGCCCTTTCAAGGCGGAGATCGCGGGTTCAAATCCCGCCGGGGGCGCCTATCTCTATCTAATCTATTCATTTTAACCATCCGATGCCAAAAGTATTCGTATATACCTATCACAGGATTTTTCCCAAAAAATCCTACGAAATAGGTTTAAAGTTATTCGAATTCCACCTAAGGGTATTTAAAAATTTTTTCGAAGTCCTCGATTGGAAGAGGTTTAAAGCCTACCTCGAAGGGGAATATAAACCAAAAAAGAGAGCGGTGTTTATAACCTTCGACGACGGATATACCGACAATTTTGTTTACGCCTATCCGCTGCTGAAAAAGTACGGCTTAAAGGCTCATCTCTTTGTAACCCCTTCACGGGTTCTAAAGAAATCCACTGTCAGACCCTCTTTAGAGGATTACTGGAATGGTAAAGTCCAATTTAAGGAGCTCTTTAAACCCAAACCTATGTGGGAAGCGCAAAAGGAATTCCTCCAAAAGGGGGAAAGTGAGGAATTCCTAACATGGGAAGAACTTAGGATTATGTCCGATGTGTTTTCCTTTGGGTCTCATGGTACAGACCACTTACAGGGTTTTGTAAGCAACCGATTGGTGGATGTGGCAGAAGACCGTCATTTAAACCGCATTTACAGCCTTTGGGGAATTTACTCCCCGCCGAAGGCGGGCTACCCGATTTTTGAAATGAAAAGTAATCTCGTAGCCCCTGCGGGGAGGGTTAAAAGGGAGGTTTTGGAATTCTGCGAAAGCTTTCTAAAAAACGGAAGGAATTGGAGGGAAAAACTAAAGGAGGAACTCCTTAAAAACTTCCCATCACCTTTGGAGTTTGAGAGCGAAGAGGAATATACTAAAAGGGTTGAAAAAGACCTCTCACTCTCCAAGGAACTCATAGAGAAAAACCTCGGCGTGGAGGTGGATAACTTCTCCTACCCGTGGGGGGATTATTCGGAAAGGTTACTCCCTTTGGTGGGAAAGTATTACCGCTACGCCTTTACGGTGGAAAAGGAAAATGTAAGACCTAAAGGGGAAAAACTGAAAATTCCCCGCATTTATGCGGTTAAGGATGTTTTTACTTTTATAGGTCACTTTTTCAAATTTGCCCTTTAGGGGAGTTTTATATCCTTAACCCAATCCCAATTTTTTTCAAACCATTCGACCGTCTTCTTTATACCCTCCTCTAGGGAGATTTTTGGTTCCCACCCCAATAGATTTTTAGCCTTTGTAATATCCGCCCAGGTTGCCTTTAAATCCGCTTTGTGAAACTCTTTAAAGACGATTTCAGCCTTCCTTCCGAGGTATTTTTCTATTAATTCGACCACCTCGAGGAGTTTGTAGGGATGGTTCCCTCCGAGGTTTATTATTTCGTACCCGAGAGGTTTTAATGCCCGTACCGTCCCCTCGGCTATATCGTCGACATAGGTAAAATCTCTGCTCTGGGTTCCGTCCCCATAAATCTCTATAGGTTCCCCCTTCTTAATTTTGTATATAAAGCGGAATATCGACATATCGGGTCTGCCGGCAGGTCCGTAGACGGTAAAGTAACGGACTACGGAAACATCTATTCCATAAAGGTAGTGATAAGTGTAACAGGTTACCTCCGCCGCCTTTTTGGAAGCGGCATAGGGGGATATAGGTGTGTTTACCGGTAAATCCTCTTTGAAGGGCATGGGTTGACCAGCGTAGAGCGACGATGTGGAAGCCAGTACAAATTTTTTAACCCCGAATGCTTTCGAAAGTTCCAAAAGATTTAACGTTCCGTTGGCGTTGGTGGTGAAATAGACAAAGGGGTTTTCTATAGAATATCTAACCCCCGCCCTGGCTGCCAAATTTATCACCGCATCGAAAGGTCCGTATACCTCAAACAACACCCTAAGGGCTTGGAGGTTTTCTATATCCACGTTGTGGAATTTGAAGTTTTCCTTTCCCTCAAAGGTTTTCAGTCTCCAGCGTTTTATTCTCGGGTCGTAGTAGTCGTTTAGGTTGTCTACACCTACAACGGTATGTCCCTCTTCGAGAAGTTTGTGCCCCGTTTTCCAGCCTATAAAACCCGCTACACCGGTGAGTAAGATTTTCATAAGCCTTAAAATCCTACTCTTTGATGAAAAAGTTTTGGTATTGGGCTGAACCTTACGACAAAAAGGCTATAACAACCGCCCTCGAAAGCGGAGCCGATGCGATAGTCCTCCCTTCGGAGGAACATGTCGAGGAAGTGAAAAAACTCGCAAAGGTTACCGTAATAGCTCCCTCCGACAAGGCGGATTTAAAACTCTGTTTTCCCCAAAGGGGGGATAACGTTTCCGAGTACGATGTTGCTTACGTAAAGATAGAGGGAAAAGCCGACGAAGAGCTGGCGGCTAAGCTACCGATTCCGGTAATTATAGAAACCACCGACTGGACTATTATTCCTCTCGAAAATATCCTCGCCCAAAAAAGGGATGTCTATATGGTTGTTAAGAACGCCGAAGAGGCAAAAACCGCAATTACAACACTTGAAATTGGTTCGGAGGGAGTTGTTTTAAAAACCCAAAACTTAAACACGATTAAGGAAGTGGGTTCCGCCGTAAAGGAATACACGGAAAAACTACCCCTCGTGGAGGTAGAAATAACGAAAGTTCTACCCCTGGGGTTGGGGGATAGGGTTTGCGTGGACACCACCTCCCTGCTTAAGCGCGGGGAAGGTATGCTTGTGGGGAACTCCTCCGCGGGTATGTTTTTAGTTCACGCCGAAACGGAGGAAAACCCCTATGTGGCATCCCGTCCCTTTAGGGTAAACGCCGGTGCGGTTCACATGTATATCAGGGTTCCCGACAATAAGACAAAATACCTCTGCGAAGTTGAGGCGGGTGTGCCGGTAATGGTCTACAACTATAAGGGGGAAGGAAGACTCGTTTACGTCGGAAGGGCTAAAGTAGAAAGACGTCCTATGCTCCTCATAGAGGGTAAGACCAAAGAGGGGAAAAAGGTAAGCGCCGTTCTCCAAAATGCGGAAACTATTCGTCTCACCAAACCAAACGGGGAACCTATATCGGTTGTAGACCTCAAGCCGGGTGATAAAGTTCTCGGTTATACCGAGGAAGCCGGCAGGCATTTCGGAATGAAGATTAAGGAAACAATCGTCGAAAAGTGATGCTCCTAGAACTCAAAGATGTATCCGTTGCTTTCTCCTCCAATTTACTTTTTAGGAAAAAAAAGTTTTACGCCCTTCGGGATATAAACCTCCAATTGGAGGAAGGTGAGAGTTTAACCCTTTTAGGGGAAAGCGGAAGCGGTAAGACAACCCTCGGAAGGTTAATAGTCCGTCTCCTAAAACCTTCGGAGGGAAAAGTTCTATACAGGGGAAGGGACATTTACAGGTTGGGAAGGGAATACACAAAAGAGGTTTCCATGGTCTTCCAAGACCCGCGGGGGTCGTTAAATCCCCGTTACACCGTATGGGAAGCGGCGGAGGAACCTCTAATAGTTCACAAGTTCCCCAAAAACCTCCGAAGGGGTAGGGTTGAAAATGCCTTACTCTCCGCGGGAGTGGAAAGAAATCTCTGGTTTAGAAGAACTTCGGAGCTTTCGGGAGGGCAGAGACAGAGGGTAGCGATAGCCCGCGCTCTGGTATTGAATCCATCCCTAATCGTTGCCGACGAACCAACTTCGGCTTTAGACCTCTCCATAGCCTACGGGATACTAAAACTTTTCGAAAAACTGAGAGAGGAAAAAAGCATCCTCTTTATCACCCACGATGTGAGAATGGGTCTAAGGGTAGGCGATAGGATTGCCCTCCTACTGAGGGGTAGACTTTTGGAATTCTCACCTTCGGAGGAGTTCGCAAAAAATCCCCTTCACCCTTATGGGAAATATTTACTCGATAATTTACCCGCAAAATCCCCTTTTGAGAGGGGAAAAAAAATACCATACGAAGGTGGGGGAGATATATTTTCGGGCGAGGGATGTCCCTTTATCGGTACCTGCCCCTACGGGGAAAGGAGATGTCAAAAATTCCCTCCGGCGGTGGAAATTGAGGGTAGGATGGTCTACTGTTGGTTGTATGTCGATTAAAATAGACCCTATAAAGTGAAAAAGTATTTATCCATTCTAAAAAAAATAAGAAAAGTGGAATATTACCTGGCAAAGTTTTACTTTAAATTGCTGGAAGATAGCGCGTCAATGGTATTTTATATCTACAATCTCTTTTCCTTTACCGTTATAGTCCTATCGGTTACCCTAATCTTGCTAGACATATTTAACGCCATTCCAAAACCGGTTAAACCGGTTGCCGAAAACATTATAGATTTTGCCACGTATGTAATCATTTTCGAATGGATAGGTCGTTTTATTTTAAGTTCCAACTTCAGCGATGATTTGGAAAAAAATCTATTTAAGTTTAGAAGTTTTAAAAAAGCCTTCTTACAGGCACTGAAACCGAAATGGGACTACGTGAAATCCTTTTATTCGATTATTGACCTTTTATCGGTTCTTTATATCTTCCAACCGTTGAGGTTGCTCAGAATTCTTGCCATTCTTAGGTTGTTCAGACTCGGTTTTTACAAGTTTATATTGGAGGGATTCATAGCGGTTTTTAAGGAGAATTTATCCCAGCTAATATTTCTTGTAATACTCTTTTCAATTTTTCTAACCTTTATGTCTCTGTGGATTTTCACGGTCGAACATAAACACAACCCCGGAATAAGCAGCTTCTATGACGCGTTTTATTTCACCTTTATAACCTTAACAACCGTTGGATACGGGGATATAACCCCCCATACAAATTTGGGGCGTTTTGTGGTTATGTTAACCGTCGCCGGTGGGGTCGGTCTATTTTCTCTATTTACCGCTATTTTGAGTTCGGGCTTTATAGAATACTTTGAAAGGATACGTCGGGGAATGGTCGAGTTTAAAACCTTAAAAAACCATATAGTCATCTGTGGGTGGAACGAAACCGGGCGCTACATTATTAAAGAAATTAGGGAAAATCCAAAACTCTTTAAGAAACACATAATAGTTGTTACGGAAAACGAAAGCGAAACAATTCCCAAAGAGTGTTTCTTAAAGGTTGGAGACCCGACTAAGGAGGATACACTTATAGGCGTTAACGTCGCCGCCGCCGATATGGTAATCATTCTCGCCGAAAAAAAGGAACTTTTAGACGAGGATACCATAGATGCTAGAAGTTCCCTAATAGCCCTTCTGGTGCGCTCTCTCGCGCCAAAAATATACATAATCGCCGAGTTTTTAAAGGAGGAAAACGCAAGGGCTGCTAAGAAGAGACGTTTGGCAAACAAAATTATCATCGCCGGCGAATATCTTGGAAAACTCATCGGTAAATCGGTAATTCAACCCGAAAGTTTGGAGGTTTTGGAAGAACTCCTGGAGGAGTTGGATATTCAAGTAATCCACTTTGGAGAACTTTCGGAAAATCCCATGCGGGTGGAGGATATTTTAAAGAGATTGGGATTTGTAAAGATTTTGGGAGTGTTTAAGGGGAAGAAATTGGTGCTCTCCCCCCCGTTGGACTTGGTTGTAAATCCGGAGGATAGGGTTATATTGCTTGACGAGGAAAAAACCGTTTGATATAATTTTCTTTTTAGTGTTTATTAAAGGGTTTCTCATGAACCTAATTTCTTTAAAAAAATCCAACCAAGGGGGAAGTTATGACCAACGAATTTGAGAAGCTACTCGAACAGTATCTCGGTAAAGAGGAAGAGGTTCAATTTCACCGCGGTCAAATTGTGAAGGGAACCGTTGTCGCCGAGGACGACAAGAATTACTACGTCGATATCGGTTACAAAATAGAGGCTATTCTCCCCAAAGAAGAGGTTATGCAAGAGGGCAAAGAGCTAAAGACGGGCGATGAAGTTGAAGCCGTATTGGTAAGGATAACCAACAGAATGCAACACCCTAGACTCTCGTTAAAACCCCTGAAACTGAAAAAACTCACCGAAGAGATAAAAGAGGCGGCGGGCACTGACAGAGTTTTTGAAACACAAGTAGAAAAGCTTCTAGAAAAGAATAACAGGAAGATAGGTTATCTCATTTCCATAGGCGGTATAAAGGCGCTCCTTCCCCTACAGGAGGCTAGCGGCGAGCTAAAGGCGGGAGATACCGTAAAGGTTGCCATTTTGGACGTAAAACAACGCGGAAAACAACTTAGAATCACCGCATCCCAAAAGAGATTGGAAGAAATCGAGAGGAAGAAGCTCATTGAAAAATACAAAAAGCAAATTAAAGAGGGTGACGTTGTCGAGGGTAAGGTTATAAAAATAGACCCCAACAAAGGTATAACCCTACAGGTTAAAAAGGCTTTGAGAGGCTTCATACCCCTCCAGGAATTGTCTTGGGGTAGGAATAGAAACCCCTACGATTACGCCGAGGTTGGCGAGAGACTGAAGGCTAAAGTTCTTGGATGGAGCAAAGATGACGCCTTCCTATATCTAAGCCTCAAACAGCTAAAACCCAATCCTTGGGAGAATATAGAGGAAAAATACAAGGTTGGAGAGAAATACCCCGCACGAGTGGTCGGTATGATAGATAAAGGGGTATTCGTCGAATTGGAAGAAGGGGTTGAGGCATACGTTCCCAAAACCGAAATAGCTTGGAATATAGTTCCCGAACATCCCAAGGAGTTGCTCGAAAAGGGTCAAAGAGTTGAGGTTGTTATCACCCGATTGGATAAGGAAAAGAAACGTATAGGTGCCTCTATTAAGAAAGCCCAACCCAAACCTTGGGAGGCTTACTACGACCAACATCCCGCAGGTTCCGTTGTTAAGGGTAAGGTTGTTGCCATCGAAGGCAACAGGGTTATCGTTGAGTTGGCTCCCGGGGTTAAAGGTTTTGTTACCAAAGGAAACCTCAGCTGGTTCCCCGTTAAGAATATAGAGGATGTCGTTAAGGTCGGCGAGGAGAGGGAATTTAAGGTATTGGGTCTAAGCAGAAACCAAATAAGGTTGGGTATAAAACAGCTCGAACCCAACCCCTACGAGGAAATCAAAGAGAAATACGGCGAAGGTGTAACCGTAAAACTACCTGTGGTGGAGGTGGTTAAGGGCGGATACGTTCTAAAGTTCGAAAACGGTGTTGAAGCGTTTATGCCCAAACGCGAGGCTACCAAACGTTTAAAGCCCGGCGAAGAGGTTGAGGTGAGAATCGTAACCGTAGACCCCGAAAAGCAGAGGGTTGTGGTTTCCATGAGGGAGCAGGCGGAAGCCGAGGAGAGAAAAGTTTTCGAAGAATTTGTTTTCCAAAAGGCTACCGCAACCGAGGGAGCGGGCTTTACTCTCGCGGATATACTCAAGGCAAAACTGGGCGGTAACCAGTAATACTTCCCCCTTGGTTATTCTTTTTATATCGAAGATTCTTTCTTATATTTTCTCCAATCTTTAAAGACTATATAAATAAATAAAATACCACCTATACTTGCACCCAAATATTGTGAAAAAAAGCGCCAAAGAATAATAAAGAGTCCTAATAGTGAAGTGGGGACTATATCTTGAAAAATGGCAATTCCTCCAAATTCCCCTACGCCACTGCCTCCTGGTGTAGGGCTTGAAAATATTGCATAAATTAAAGGGAGTTGTAATATATATATAGAAAAGATGTCAAATTTGATATGAAAAGCCTTTAAGAGAACAGGGGCAAAACTTAAAAAAGTTAAATAAAGTAGAGTGGAAAAAAAGCAAGCTTTTAAGAAAAGTAACTTTTTATGTTTCCAGAAGTAAATAATACTATAGCAGTAAAGCTTTAAGCTCCTTTTTATAGAGGGATTTTTATTAAAACGTTGAAACCATTTAAAAAATGGATAGGAAATTATTGAGAAAATAAAAAATATTAGTCCTATAAAAATTAATTTGTGTAATATCAAGGGATTTGATGCGGTATATAATATAAATAAGGGTAAAGCTATTAAGAAAAATGAAAAACCTGAAATAGTTTTAAAGATTATAGTCCCCCAAATTTTATGTTTTTTAATACCTAATCTTTTTAGCATATAAAAAATTATTAGCTCTCCCCCGATATGAGCTGGTGTAACTGTAGCTCCAAAGGTTGCTATAAAAGAGGTTATATAGGCATATGAAGTAGAGTATTTAATACCGAAACCTTCAGCTATGACCTTTAGTCGAAGCATATCAAATGTGTAATAAAGAAAGAATAAAAAAAAAGCTAATATTAAATACTTGTAGTCTATATTGGTAATATAGTTTAAATTGGCTGGTGAATATTTAATAGCTAATAATATAAAAGAAGTAATTACAAAGAGAAAAGTGGCTAAACTTCCCCAAAATAGAAATGCTAAGGGCATAATTTATACTTAATATCACTAATCATTAGTTTTCAACCACTTTAATAATAATTTTTTATACAGGTCTGGATTTTCTTTAGCCAATCTAGAAAGTTTTTTCACTAAAGATTCTTCGGCTTTCTCTGGAATAACTGCTGCTCCTGTAGGAGCACCTGCTAAGTTTCCATAGACTTCTAAAGAACTTTCTTGTTTTGGTTTCTTTCTACGAAGTAGGAAAACTATTAATCCTAATCCTAATAGGGATACTAATAAAATTGATATGCCATATAACCATAAGTTGTTATATTGCTTTTCTTTTCCGTTAAAGAATTTTTGTAGTTCCTCTTTACCTTTAAAAGGTAAAACCACTACTGAAACAGAATCTCCTCTAGCGGGATTTAGACCAAGGGAACTTATTAAAAATTTTTTTATTTGTTGAGGATTAATACCTTTAATATTAGAATTTAAAATAACTCCTACAGAGATTCTTTTAATAGAAACAGTGGGATCATCTATAAGTTTTTGAATATATGAAACTTCATAATTAGTTATACTTTTTTTGGAAACTTCAATAGTTTTGGCTTGGGTTAATTTACCTTTAGCAGGTGGAATATTTGATTCGGTTCCGGGAACCCCCATAGGTTGAATAGTTCTTTTTTGCTTTTTCTCCTTTTGTTGACTAACGATAGCGGTTTTATCGGGATTTACTTCATAAATCTTTTCTTGTTTTTTTGCAAAATCTAAAAATAGCGTAACCTTTACTTTGGCATTTCCCAAACCAACTACACTGGATAAAATATTTTCTATTTCTCTTTGTAATTTTTCCTCATATTTAAGCTTAAGTTTTAGTTGGCTCGTGGCAAGACCTAAAGTGCTATCGGCTTCATCTATTAAAGAAGTTAAATCCCTTCCGTATTGATCTACAATAACTACGTTTTGAGGTTTTAAACCAACAACTGAAGCTACAACTAAGTCACGGATGGCTTTTATTTGTTCTGGAGTTAAATCTGCTCCTGGTTTGAGTTTTAAAAGAACAGATGCTCGTGGTTCTTCGTCTGGTCTAGCAAATATAGATTGACGAGGTAATGCTATATTAACTTTTACATCCTCAACGGCATTTATTGCTTTTATAGTTTTTTCTAGCTCGCCTTCTAAAGCTCTAAGGTAATTTACTTGTTCTACAAAATCTGACACAGTAAAAGGTTGTTTATCAAAAATTTCAAAACCTATTTTGTGTTCTGGAGATATAATACCTTGCTCTGTTAAGTAGATTCTCAATTTATTTACTTTATCTTCAGGTATATAGACAACGCCATTTTTGTAGTCAATTTTATAATTAATACCCAGTTTACTTAATGTATATTCAACCTTTTGTAGTGTTGAGGGGTCTAAATTTGAAAAAAGAATACTGTAATGAGGTGTAAATATATATATTGCTATTAATAATAGAGTTGTTAAGAGTATAGGAGACCCTATTACTGCTATTTTTTGCCAAAAGTTTAAAGAATTAAACCATGTTAAAAATTTATTCCACCATTCTTTAAACTTTTCCATAGTCTAAACTGTTTATATTCTCATATTCATTATTTCATTGTAAGCCTTCAAGACCTCATCTCGTAATCTAGTTAGTAATTCTAAGGATATTTTAGCTTTCTGAGATTGAACCAAAACTTCATAAATAGGAATATTTTCATTTTTTAAAAATTCCTTTTTTAAATTTTCAGACTTTTTAAATTCTTTATCTACTGAGAGAAGAAAATTTTTAAAATCTTCTATAAAGTTTGCTTTTGAAGATTTTTCAGTGGAATTATAGATGGTAAAAAAATTTTCTATTTTCATTTTTACCTCCATATTTCTAAAGTTTTAAGAATTAAATCTCTATTTAAATTAAAAACATTTAAATTGGCTTGGTATACTCTACTGGCAGTAATTAAATCTGCCATTTCTTTTGCTAAAGAAATATTAGGTTTTTCAACGTAACCATCTTTATCTGCTAAAGGGTTAGAAGGGTCGTAAAATTTTTTTACCGGATAGGAGGAAGTAATTATTTTTTCAACTTTTACAGGAGCGTAGCCGGTTTTAAAAGTATCTTCAGTTATTAAGGCTTTAAATACAGGTTCCAATCTTTGGAAAGGTTTTCCATTTTTTTTATAAGATTCAATATTTGCTATATTGGAAGCAATAGTATTTAATCTAATCCTTTCTGCTTTTAGTCCAGAAAGAGAAATATCAAGAGTTTTAAAATCCATAATTATTGTCCCCCGCTTTTAATAATCAATTCTAAAGCATTAAACTTTCCATTTATAAATTTCAAAGTTGATTCATATTTTAAAGCTACTTTCTCCAACTGGGCTAATTCTTCTTCTACATTTACATTATTTTTATCCTCACCTATTAAGCTGTTATTTTCTTGAAGAATTTGATAAGAAAAAGGAGTGGAAGACTGGTTGGAAATATGGTGCGGATTGGTTTTTTTAAGAGGTAGTTCATTATCAATTTGAATTAATTCTACTTTTAGTTTCTTGTAAAAAGGAGTTTCTGCATTTGCTATGTTACTTGCTATAACTCTATCTTTTGCACGTAGGTAATTTAAAAAGCTAAGGTAAAGATTTAAACCATTAAAAAGAAAATTCATCTTTGCGCCTCCGTAAAGAAGTATTTTAAAAATTTTTGCCAATGTTTATCTACAGGTAATTTAGATATATTTACAACCTTAAAATTTGCAAGTCGCAATGATATCCATTTTTTGAGACCATTTAGATTATGGGAATTCCTTAATAAGTTTAAGATAATTTTATAAAATTTTATAGCCTTGTCTTTATAACCCTCCACATCATAATGGAAAGCCAAATAATAAGCACTGAATAATTTTTCCCATTTCCAGGTATTTGTGGTTAGGCTTTTAGTTAAAAAATCTTCCCAATAAAGTGAAACCAAATCCCAACGATTATTGAGTAAATATCCCCAACCTAACCAAAATAAAGCTTCTATTTTTAACCGTTTTTCTAAACCGGAAAAATAGGATTCCAATAAATAGGGTTTTCCTTTATAAGCTTCAATAACTCCTATAAGAAAAATTTTATAGGGATTGTGGATACGAATTTCTTTAGCTAATTTTTCAGCTTTTTCCCATTCCCCCTGTAGAAAATAATATTTTGCTAAAGCTAATAAACCATATTGTCCAAAGAAGTGAATAAATAAAGATTTATTTAAAACGTATAACTTATAAAGTTTTTTGAGTTCTTCTAAGGAAGAATTAAGAACTATTTGTGGATTAATTTTGATATCTTTTACTTCGGATGGATATAACAATTTCCAGGCTTCTATAAAATCGGGATATAAAACACCTTTTTGCAAGAAAAGACTTAAAAAATAGGCAAAAGCTTTTTCTCCTCTATCTTTATTGAGATTTAGCCATAAAATTTTAGCAACTAAAAAATTATAGGAGTTTTTCCAATAAAAGTATTGAAAAAATTTGCCAAGTTTTGGAATTAAAAGAGTAGCTTCTTGAAGATAAGGATTTTCTTCTAAACCTCCAAATTTTACTAAGCCTAAGTAATAACTATTTGCTTCTTGGTAAGAACCTATTTTTGCCGAAACCTGAAACAATCTATAAAGAGTGTTCTCTTTATAAATAGGATGTTTTACTTTTTGTAAAGCTAATTTATAAAAATAATAAGCTTCTTTATATTTTTTCAAACCTTCTAAAGCTTTTCCCATAAAGTAATCGGCTTGTCCATCTGTTATAAAGGCTTTATCTAGATTAAAGGATTTTTGAAAATATCTATAGGCTTCTTTGTAATTCTTAGTAAGGAGATTGTAAAAACCTACTTCAAATTCATATAAAGCTTTTTCAAAAGGATTTAGTTTATTAACATTTACTCTTTTTAGAAGAAGTTTTATTATAGAGTAATCTAAATAAGGTCTTAATTCGTCGTAATAAGCCATTTCTGTTGCAAAAATAATTTCTAGCAAGCGTTTTTGAGTAGTTTTTTTTCTATAAGCTAGAATGTAAAAAATAACAGCTCTTCTATATTGAAATAATAAGGTATAAAGTCTTCCAAGATATTCAAAATAGTAATCTGTAAAAACCGGTTGGGTTTTAAAAAAAGCCCAATAAAGATTTAATCCGGAAATATCTTCTAGAATTTTATTAAACTGACCTTTCTGATAATTTAAAAATCCATCCGCTAACCAATAAATAAGAAAGGCTGCCTCCTTATTTTTTGGATTTTTTGCAGTTTTATATATTTTTTCTGCTAATGTTTTTGCACCTATAAAGTCCTTTATATCTATTTGATATTCCAATTTCTGTAAAATTTTAAAAGCTGTAGAATTCTCTATAGAGAAACTAAAGGTAAAAATTAAAAGAAGTGTACACTTCATTAATATTAGATGTGGTCTTTTCAAGAGTGGTTTTACTGGAATCATATTTTTCTCCCCTTTGGTTATTTTGATTTTTATTATTTGAGGGAATTAGTTTTACAACAGTGGTATTGAAACCTAAATTAGTAATCTCTTGACTAAGACTTGGAAGATTTTGTAATAATTTGGGAAAATTTTGAAGGTTAGTAAATATTTTAGCATAAAAATTATCTTTTATCATTCGTATATGTAAAATGGTTTCTTCATCCAAAGGTAATTTTAGGGAAAAAACTTTTGTATAATTTTGTAATTCGATATTTTTTATTATTTTTTTAGCTTTAAAGGATTTAATTGGGGAAGTCATTTCTTTTTTTTGAGTTAAAGGAAGAAAGGTTAAAATTTGAGAATTATTATTTGCTTCATATTTTTTATTCCATTTAGGTTTATCAGCATTTTTTAAAATTTCAGAAAAAAATCTATTTTTACTCTTAAAAGCTAGTTGCCTAAAAGTTTTTGAAGACTCTAATTGTTCTTTTTTGTTAATTGAAAGTTGACGGTAGATTTTATCCTCTTGAGTAAATACGTTATAAGTTTTCATAAATTTAGAAGGAACATTTAAAGGATTTTTATTTAAATTAGTGAAGATTTTAATATAAGTATTTTTGTTTGTAATAAATATATTGAATGGGATTGCATTTGAAAAATATAAATATGAAACTAAGTTTTTTTTGCGCCTTATAAGTCCAAATTTTGGATTAATTAGATTTATTTTGTTAATTTTCCTTGTGGAAGGAAAT
>JALVTI010000121.1 GCA_027035985.1 Aquificales bacterium
CTTTTTCCCTTAAAAAGGGTTTTATACCCGATAATTTTCACTGCAAAAGTTGTTTCAAATTTCATTTCCTCGAAGTTGGGAAAAAGAAATAAGCACCTTACAAGGGAGGAATTAATAAAAATTCTTACCGAGGGAAGGATAAATTTACCCAAAACCCGACGTATGTTGGTGGCGAATATTCTATCCTTCCGAGAGAGAAGGATTTCAGAAATTGTGAAACCCCTTTACGAGGTGGTAACCATTTCGGAAAACGCAACCGTGGGGCAGGCGGCTGAAAAAATTAAGGAGAGCGGTTTTTCCCGATTGCCGGTTTACGCGACAACTTTGCAAAATGTGGTTGGCTACATACAGGCTTACGACCTTTTAAAGGCAAAGAAAAATGAGCCTATTACCCGCTACATACGTCCAATAAAGGTTGTTGGGGAATTCGAACGTCTAAAGGATGTCCTCGGCTATCTGATAGACCGAAAGGAACACATAGCTTTGGTGGTTGACGAGAGGGGTATCGTTATCGGAATAGTCACTTTGGAGGATATCGTCGAGGAAATTACGGGGGAGTTATACGAAAAGAGAAAACTGGAAGAGGAGGAAATCAAAAGGATAGCCCCCAATAAATGGATAGTGAGTGCAAACGTTGAAATAAGCGAAATTCAGAAACTACTCAATTTGGAAATTCCCAAAGGTATCTATTCGACCATAGGCGGTTTTATTCAATACACCCTTGGAAAGATACCTAAAAAGGGTGAAAAAATCCGTTTGGGGAACTACCTTTTCAAGGTAATAGATGCCGACGAAAGGAAAGTAAAAAAGATTTTGATAACCAAAGAGGGATAAAGGGATTACTTCCCTTTACGGGTGGTGATAATTTTGTCGATTATTCCGTATTCGAGCGCCTCTTCGGGGGACATGAATTTATCCCTCTCCATGTCCTGTTCCAATTTTTCGGGGGGTTGACCGGTGTGTTTGGACATAATGTCGATGAGCATTTTCTTAATCCTCATAATCTCCTCGGCGTGGATGATTATGTCGGTAGCCTGTCCCTGAACCCCTCCCAAAGGTTGGTGAATCATTATTCTGGAGTGGGGTAGGGAATAGCGTTTTCCTTTAGCCCCGCCGGCGAGTAAAACCGCCGCCATCGATGCGGCTTGTCCCATACAAATGGTAACGACATCCGGTTTTATATACTGCATGGTGTCGTATATGGCTAAGCCCGCCGTAACGACCCCTCCGGGGGAATTTATATAGAGATAGATATCCTTATCGGGGTCTTGGGATTCGAGGAATAGGAGTTGCGCCACTATTAGGTTTGCTATGTGGTCGTCTATGGGAGTTCCCAAAATGATAATCCTGTCCTGCAAAAGGCGGGAGAAGATATCGTAAGCCCGCTCACCGCGGGGGGTTTGTTCCACCACTATGGGAACGAGCTGGTTAATAATGTCCTCCATTTTCATAGTAATTAAATAGTTTCACCTTTAAGGGTTTTTGTTGGGATATTTTTCACCAAGGGGGAGAGGAGGGCTTCGAAACCTATTTGCGGAATTTGGGAGTTTTCCCCCGCTATAGGGGTGTTTTTTCAATGTTTATCCCTCTTAGGGGATGGAGAAAAATTACCCCTGTGTCGGGAAAGAAACTTCTCCACTTTCGACGGTTCGGTTTCATACAAAAACCGTTAAAGGGGCAAAATTGGTTTAGATGAGAACGGTCGATGTGTCCTACAAACTTCAAACCCTTAGGGAGGCAAAAGCCTACGGGAGGATAAGGCTTTCCGAAGAGTGTATTAAAAGGATAAAAGAGAAAAACCTCCCCAAAGGGGATTGTATCGAAGCTACCAAACTCGCCGGCATTTACGGGGCGAAGCACACCCCTATGCTCTTACCCTTCTGCCATCCGATAGGTTTCGACCACGTTGAGGTGGAGCTTAGTATTGGGGATATCTTTATAGAGGTCTTTGCCACCGTTAGGGGGATTGCGAGAACCGGTTACGAAATGGAAGCCCTCACCGCCGTTAGCGTTGCGCTTTTAAACGTTTACGACATGTGCAAAAACTCCGACCCCAATATGGTTATTGAGGAAATTAAACTCCTCTCGAAGAGGGGAGGAAAAAGTCAACACTTCGAGGATTTGAAGGGTGTTAAAACCGCCGTGGTTACGGTTTCCGATAGGGCTTCCAAAGGTGTTTACGAGGATAAGAGTGGAAAACTTCTAATGGAGAAATTAAAGGAGCTCCAATCGGAGGTGGTCTTTTATAAGGTCGTCCCCGACGAGGAAAGGGAAATTCAAGAGGCTATAAAGGAAGCCCTTAAAGAGGGTGCCGAAATAGTGGTCACCACCGGTGGGACGGGATTGGGCCCCAGAGATATAACGCCGGAGGCGGTCGAAAAACTCGCGGTTAAGGAGATTAAGGGTTTCGGCGAAGCGATGAGGGTTTTCGGAAGCCAATACACGCCCAAAGCCCTGGTCTCGCGCGCCTCGGCTTACGTTCTCCCCGAAGGGGCTATAGTTTTGGTTTTACCCGGTTCGAGGGGTGCGGTTAACGACTACATGAACCTGCTCGGGGGACTTTTGAAGCACGCGCTCGATATGGCAAAGGGAAAGGGACACTAAGAGGGGTAAACTTTTCTCAAATACTCCCCCGCAAGGGTGAAGAGTTTTTTAGCTTTTTCCCTTATTTGCTCTTTTTGCCCTTCGGGTATCCCTTCGTCGTTTAGGAGGAAGGAGGTAACCTTTCCCCTAACATAGGCTCTGTAAGCCTTGTAGAAGTTCAACAAGGGGTAAAACTCCTCATCTTTTTCACCCATTGCGGTTTTATAGGTTTCCTCGTAAACCTTTGCGAGGTCGGGTCTTCCGTAAAAGTCGAGTTCCATCGAGAGGAAACACATATCGTTTATAACGTCCCCGTAACGGAAGCGGTCGTTAAACTCTATACAGTCGAAGATGCATATACCCCCGTCCAGAAACGCCACATGTTCGAGCCTTATATCCCCGTGTCCGTCCCTGATTTTTCCCTCTTCTATACGTTTTTGGAAAAGCTCTTTGTAATCTCTATAAAAGCGGTTGGTCTTCTCCTTTATCTCCTCGTAGAGGTCTCTGTCTATCGTTATCCCTATAAAGGGTTTTGTTTGCTCGAAATTCTCGTCGGTGTTGTATTTGATTACATCGATCTTTCCGTATTCGGGAACCTCCTTTGCCTTTTGGTGGAAATCGGCAACCCGAAGGGCTACCTCTTTAATTTCACCGTCGGAAACTTCATTTAAGCGGTGTATTAAGAGCCTTTCGGGGGGAATGTAACGCATTTTAACGGCGTATTCGATAACGTTGGTTTCATCGCCGAGGATATAGCGGTCTCCGACTTTACTTATGGGAACAACTCCCTCATAGACCCACGGGCAGAGCCTTCTGTTCAGCTCGACCTCCTTTTCGCAGTAATACTTCCTCTTTTCGAGAGTGGAGTAATCCAAAAATCCGAAATTTACCGGTTTTTTTATTTTTAGAACAAACCTCTTATGGGATGGAATTATTACCCACGACACGTGGGTTTGAACCAATTCTCCATTTAACTCCTTTAGGAGGTATCGGATTAAATCCATACCAAATAAAGGTTAAACGAGGGGGTGAATCTCAATTTCGTAGTAATCCCCATCCTCTATAACTTTTGCCACCTTTGGTTTGCTATCTCTATCTTCTATTCCCTCCCCGGGGGCAAATATATTGCCTATCCTCAGCTGTTGGGGTTTCATCTTTAAAGCTATAATTACCGCTTCCTTATTACCCGGATATCCCGCCCAGGCTATCCCCCTAAGCTCACCCAAAACTATAACGTTTCCGGCAGCCCTGATTTCCGCCCCGGGATTTACATCCCCTATAACTAACACATCGCCGGGGTGCTCCACTATTTGTCCCGCCCTTAAGGTTTTGTTGATTATCCGAACACTATTTCCTATAAACTTGTCAAGGTCTATTGTTTTCTCCACAGGCTGGGGGGAACTTTTTTTAACTTCTCCCTCGGAGGTTAAAAGGGGGGTAAACCCCTTTTCGACCAGAAAATCTATAACCCGCTGAAGGACTTCCTTTCTAACCTCCCCCTTAGGTTTTACAAGAAAGGGAACCTCTCCCTTTTCGGAAAAGAAATTCAAATTCAATTTTTCCGAAAGTTCGTCTATAACCTTTTGGGGGTCATCTCCCTCCACTTCTACTATTAAAACCAATACGTTTTTACTTCTAATATTGATCATTCAAAGTTTAACAATTTATAGGGAAGCAACCCAAAAGGGAAAAATTAATAATACATTAGATAGTAAACTCCAAAAGTTGTAGAGGTATCGAAGAAACCCAACCCTTTAAGGTCGGTTCCCAAAAGTTTCTTTACAAAAGATGGTGTTTTTTTCAACTCAACCACCACGGGTTTACCCTTTATCCCAGCCAGTTTAGCCGCTTCGCTTATTGCATCCTCCAAGTTTCCCAAGCGGTCGACCAAACCGATTTCCACCGCCTGATGACCGGTAAAGATTCTCCCATCCGCTATCTGGTCTATATCGACTTTCAGTTTCCCCTTTCGGTTTTCGACCACCGCCTCCTTAAATTGGTTTAGAACATCTTTTTCCAACCTTAGGAGGTATTCCCTCTCTTCGGGAGTCATTTCCCTAAAGGGGTTTAGGATGTCCTTATACTTACCGGTTTTGACCACCTCCAATTTCACACCCAATTTGTCCGCCAATTTTTGAACGTCCAATTTTTGGATTATTACCCCTATCGACCCGGTAATGGTCCCACCTTCGGCAAAAATTACATTCGCGGGTAGGGATATATAGAGACCTCCCGAAGCGGCGACATTTCCCATAGAAACCACCACAGGTTTTTTATACTCATCCCTAACCCTTTTCAGTTCCCTATAAATCTCTTGGGATGCGCCGACAGCTCCGCCGGGGGAATTTACCCTCAAAACGAGAGCCTTTATATGTTTGTTCTCCTCCACCTCTTTGAGGAGTTTCAAGATATCCCCCGATGAGTTTATAACCCCCTCGACCTTTATGAGGGCGACCTTATCCCCCGTGGGGAGTTTGCTCCTTAGCCAATAACCCAAACCCATTAAGGTTAGAGAGAGTATTAGAAAAGCGACCGCTATCCAACAGAAGAGCCTTTTAAAAAATCCCATGGGGAATTATTAAAGGGGAAAGGAAAAGCCCCCTTCGGGGGAATTTTTTAGGCACCATACTTTTTAAGCCTGCCGGCGTGCGCCAAGGCGAGTTGCATAATCTTGTATCCGGGGATAATACCCAATTCCCCGCGCAGGCACTCCCTTTCGGAGAAGCCGCAGGAGGTCTGTCCCAAGACGTATTTGGAATGGATTAGTAGCGGAACGGGGTGCCAGGAATGTCCTTTCATAACGCAAGGGGTGGAGTGGTCGCCGGTGATGATTAGCACGTCCGGTTTCAGCTCCAATATTTTGGGAAGCTCGCGGTCGAACTCCTCGAGAACCCTAACCTTACCTTCGACATTCCCGTCTTCGCCGTGGGAGTCGGTTTTCTTCACGTGGAAGAAGAAAAAGTCGTAGTCGTTCCAAACCCTCTTTAAGGTCTCTATCTCATCGGCTATAGTTTCCCCTTTGAAGTTTACCTCCTTCATCCCAACCAATTTGGCGAGACCCTTATACATCGGATAGACAGCTATTGCGGCGGCTTTTAGCCCGTATCTCTCCTCAAAGGGTTCGATATCGGGTTTTTGCGCCACACCCCTAAAGAGTAGGTAGTTAGCTTTAGGTTCGTCTTTAATTATTTCGGCTATCTTCCTGGAAAGCTCGTTTATAATTTCGGCAACCCTTTGGGCGTTGGGGTTCTCCCCTTTAGCCTCGAGGGGAGGAACGTCGGTCTGTTGGGGGTCTGTGTCGTTAACCCTATCGCTTCCGGGGGGCAGAGGCTCGGGAAATCTCAAAACAATGGCAACCCTGTGTTCGCGACCGCTTTCTATCTCAACCTTAACACCGTCTATCTCTTTAATATGCTCGGTTATCTTTTTAACAATCCGTTGATTTTCCTCGGTCGGAATTCTGCCCGCACGGCGGTCAACGATTATCGGGGTATCACCCTCATACCTTACCGTTGCGAAGTTCCCCCTTATCGCTATATCTCTCTCGGTGACCTCCATACCGAGACCGAGCGCCTCGAGAATTCCCCTTCCAATCTCGTATTTGGTGGGGTCGTAGCCAAAGAGCGCCAGATGTCCGGGACCGCTTCCGGGGGTAATTCCGTAGTCGACCGGTATGTGCATACCGCAGGCGCTTCTGTAGGCGAGCTTATCGAGGTTGGGGGTATTTGCCAACTCCAATTCGGTCTTTCCGCTTTCATCGACCGGAAGCCCTCCGAGACCGTCGAGAACCACTAGGAGGATTTTGGAATCGTTTTTCTCCAAAAGGGGTTTCAAATTAAATTCACTTCCGTTGCCCGGCATAGGTTTCTATTTTCCCCTTGAGAGGATTTATTTTTAGACATAACCATTTAGGGAACCGG
>JALVTI010000122.1 GCA_027035985.1 Aquificales bacterium
GGTGATTTTTACCCTCATAGGTTTGAATTTTGGTTTACCCCGCCTAAGGGGTTGTGATTTAATCTCTCCTTCCGATGGAGTTTTTAATTCCCGACCAAACGGAGGACAAGAAATTAATCGCCCAGCTGATGTTTAACCTTATAGTTCCGAGACCCATCGCGTGGATTTCAACCGTTTCTTCGGAAGGGGTGGTAAACATCGCACCCTTTAGTTTCTATAACGGGATAACCTCCAAACCTCCACTGATAATGGTTTCGGTCGGTAGAAGAAGGGACGGCAGTAGGAAAGATACATCTAGGAATATCCTCCAAACGGGGGAATTCGTCGTCAACCTCGTAACGGAGGAATTTCTAAAACCGATGGTAGAAAGTGGAAAGGATTTCCCACCCGAGGAGAGCGAGGTAGATGTTCTAAACCTCCAAACGGAACCCTCCAAACTGGTGAAACCGCCGAGGGTTAAGGGCGTAAAAGCCGCCTTGGAGTGCAAACTTTACCGCCTTATAGAGATTGGCGATACGCCGATGGATTTGATAATCGGACGGGTGGTGGCTTTCCACTACGACCCCAAACTTCTGGAAACCTCCAAGGGTATGGTCGGACGGCTGGGCGGAAAGCGTTACACCGTGGTGGACAACGAGATAGAACTCCTTTAAATTGACCCCCTTCGGGGATTTTGTTATATTATTTACCTTGGTCTTTCTCGCAGGGGCTGTAGCTCAGTTGGTAGAGCGCGGGACTCCAAATCCCGCGGTCGGGGGTTCGAGTCCTCCCAGCCCCGCCTTTTATAAGTTTTCGCTTTCTTCCTTGTATAAATGGTGCAATAAAATGGTTCGATGCAAAACCGTTGAAGCAAAAATAGAAGTTCTAAAACAGTTGCTTACCATTTGGAGTTATTTTATCTTCGCATGGGGTGGCGGTTTGGGGACTCTACTCTTTAAAAACTCCAATTAGCTTTTTCTATTGCCGTAGGTTTACTATTATTACTTGCCCTATTTAAGGAGATTGCGAAATTAGAAACCTGTAAGGAGGATTGAAATGGATTTTCAAACAACAGGTATGCTTATATTGTTTCTCCTTTTTCTTATGTTTGGTATTTTTACCATCTGGATAGTTTGGAAAAATATTTAAGTTTCCGTATTAAAAGCCCTATCCCCCGCATTTCCCAAACCGGGGATGATAAAACCGTTTTCGTCCAACCCTCGGTCTATCGCTATCGTGTAGATATCCACTTGGAGAAACCTCTTTGAAATTCTCTCCAACCCCTCGGGTGCCGAAACGCAGTGCAAAGTTTTTACCTTTTTCGGATTCTCCTTTAAGACCTCTTCCAATACGAGTTCCATAGTTCCCCCAGTTGCCCACATGGGGTCGGGAATTAATATGATTTTGTCCCTCAAAGAGGTGTAGCACCTGTAGTGAACTACCTCGCATCAAAGATGCGAGGCTTCGGATGGATTTGCACTCCCTAACAATAGCACCTACCTAACGGCGGGGTTAACGCGTTAGGAGTACCTTACCAACACGGGCGGGTTCACGCCGCCCACACCAGCACCTTGCCTTATCGGCAAGGGTTGGCGCTTCCTACTCCTACCTATCCCGCTATATAGCGGAATAGCGGAGCTACTTTTAGCCTACATACCCGCCTTTAGCTGTTGGTATAGCGGGCTTATTATTGTTATTTACGTCTGCTATTGGCGGGTATGTTAAAAAAAATTTTTTTTAAACAGAATTTGAATTTTTCAACCCTTTCGGGGCAGGCTGTATCCCCCTATCATAGATAGGGGGTTTTTGCCCACTATTTTTTCTATAAATCCGACTTTGGAGGGTTTTTTCGTCCCTCTTTGCGGCGATAAAGCCCCCTTAGGCGTCCTTTAACACCTCCATCATTCCCTCAAACATCGGCAAGGGGGCTCTTAAAATGGCTATAACCACTATCTCGCTCTCGGGTAGAAAGCCGAAGGTGTAGCGTCCGCCCCAGAGCTCGACCTCCTTGGGTTGGAGATTTAAATCCTCCAACATATAGGGGAGAGCTATTTTTCCTATAGCCTTGAGCGTTTCCCTGAACCTCAAATTGTCTATATCTTTCGGTCTTGATAGAGTTTACGGGATGCTCCAAAAGGGAGTTTTTAAGCTGAATAACCGCCATAGGTTTAAATTTAGAGGTTTTTATCGAAAAATCCCCGCACGTAGCGCGGGCTTTATCTTAGTTTGTCTGAACTCTTTTTTTTGCCAAGTATTCGTTAAATCGCAAGGATAGTTCGTAAAGCACTATTAATGGAACTGCTATAAGTATTTGTGTCATCCAATCGGGAGCTATAATAGCGCCTAGAATAAAAGCTATAACAATAAAAGGTTTCCGCCAGCTTTTCCATGTTTCTATACGTACAATTTCTATCGCGGTTAGAACATACATTACAATTGGGAGTTGAAAGAGAAAACCGAAAGCAAGAATTAACTTAAGAATGAAGGAGGTATAAAGGTCTATTGATATCATTGGAGTGACTTTTAAAACATCGATACCTATTCCAATTAGGAATTTGAGAGCAACCGGAAGAACTATAAAGTAGGAAAATAAAACACCAAGTGTGAACAGAATTATTCCCGCCAATAAAAGGGGAACTAAAAGTTTTTTCTCCTTTGGAAGAAGTCCCGGTTCTATAAATTTCCACGCTTGATAAAAGATTATGGGAAACGAAAGCACTATACCACTTATAAGTGATATTTTCATCAGAACAAAAAATGCGGAAGACGGCGACAGGGTTACAAATTGAAGATTTGGGTAATATTTCAGCGCGGGATATTTGAGTATTTCATAAATTTTTTTGGCAAAAAAGAAAGACGCTATAGAGGAAATAAATATCGATAGCGCAATAATGAAAAGACGCCTCCGTAGTTCTTCCAAATGTTCCACTAAGGGTTTCTTTCCCATCGGTTTCAAGCGTTTTATTTTCTTTCAAAATTGCAAAAAGCCGATTATTTGCTTCCAACTAAGGGTGAGAAAATTCTAATGTTTATGTTTCGCCTCGCCTTGGACGCAATGGGGGGGGATTACGCTCCCCTACAAATTGTTAGGGGTGGAATTTTAGCTCTTAAGGAGTTTCCCGAAATTTTTCTCTACTTCGTTGGTGATGAGGAAAAGATTAAACTCATTTTGGATAGTGAGGCTTCTTCCCTAAAGGGGAGATACGAGATAGTCCACGCACCCGAAGAGGTTGCTATGAACGAGCCCCCGTCGAGGGTTTTGAAAAAGAGAAATTCCTCCCTCTATGTGGGGGCGAAATTGGTTAGGGAGGGTAAAGCCGACGCGCTGGTCTCGGCGGGTAACACCGGCGCGGTTTTGGCGGTCGGAAAGTTTATCATCGGCGCGATAGAGGAGCTCGAGCGCCCCTCGATAGGGGTAGCCTTCCCAAACCCGAAGGGGAAAACCGTTCTGCTCGATGTGGGCGCGAACGTCGACGTCAAACCCCGCCACCTAGTGCAGTTTGCCGTTATAGGGCATACCTACGCGGAGGAAATTCTCGGAATAAAAAACCCGAGGGTGGGAATACTTTCGATAGGCGAGGAGGAGGGGAAGGGTAACGAATTGGTAAAGGAAACCTACCCCCTCTTGAAGGAGACCAAGCTCAATTTTGTGGGAAACGCCGAGGGAAGGGATATCTTTAACGGAAACTTCGACGTCATCGTTTGCGACGGTTTTGTCGGCAATGTGGTGCTGAAGGCTTCGGAAAGTTTGGGGTTTGCGATTTTGAGGATGATTAAGGAGGAGGTGAGCCGCAGTTTTTGGGCTAAGTTGGGAGCGCTTTTGATGAAACCGGCACTTATGGCTCTAAAGCGTAAAGCCGACTTTGCCGAATACGGCGGTATTCCCCTTTTGGGGGCAAAGGCACCGGTTATGATAACCCACGGGAGGGCTAACGCCAAGGCTATAAGGAATGCGATTAAGGCGGCTATGGACTTTTACGACCACCACTTCAACGATGTTCTCAGGGAGAATTTGAAAAACCTCGCCGGGGAGGTTTTGAATAAGGCCAAAAACGGGAATTCAAATAACTCCCAAACCCCTTAAGGTTTCCTCCAATTTTTTCCTACATCTGTCGCAGAAGTTTTCGCCTTTTAAATCGACCTCGTAAAGGGAATTTGAGAAATTCATAACGCACCCGGGTGTGGTGCAGTGTTCGAGACCGAATACGTGTCCCATTTCGTGGGTTATCTCCTTTCTAACCCTCGAAATGAAGAGTTCTCTATCGGGGGTTAGAAGTCTGGCGTAGGATACCACAGCCGCCCTATAGTGGGGGGAGGCTACGCCGAAAACGAAATTGAGGCCGTCGGAGTAGATATCGTAGGGTGTAATCCCCAAAATCGCAACCGCCGAAGGCGGCTTTATTTTTGTTAGGTGAAAGAGCATAGCGTCGGCGTAAAGCTGCCCGTCGCGGGCGTTGAGGAGGGGAGGGGAAAAGTTCCCGAAGTATTCCCCCTTTAGGTGGAACTTCTCCTTTAGGACATCGACCGCCTCCGAAAGTGTTGTGCCGGTAAAATCGTCCACGCCGAAGGTGGCTATTAGGGCTAGGTTGTTCCCCATAAGGGTTAATTTAGGAGGGCGGAGAGGGCGAGGGATGCGAAGAGCATGGCGTCGAAGCGGTCGAGCACACCCCCGTGGCTACCCAAAAGGTTGGAGCTATCCTTAACACCGAAAGAGCGTTTTATAAAGCTCTCAAACAAATCGCCGAAGGCGGAGAGGGAGACGACCGAAGCCCAAAGAAGGGGGTTGTTCAATCCCATCCCCGTAAGGGATGAAACCATGACTCCCGTAAGGGTTCCGAGAATTAAACCTCCGAAAAAGCCTTCAAGGGTTTTTTTAGGCGATATAACCCTAAAAAAGGGATTTTTGCCGAAGTACTTGCCTATGTAGTAAGCCCCCGTATCGGTCGCCCAGACGGCAAAAACCAGCGCAAGGGGTATATAGGGGGAGATTTCCTTAAGGTGGTAGAGGGTTGCCACAAACAGCCCCCCGTAAATGGAGGATAGGAAGGCGAGTAGGAAACTCTGAAGGGTTAGGTGGCTGTAATGTCCCCTTTTTAGGACTTCCCAGTAACCTACCCCCAGGGCGGCGAGGGATGCGAATAGAACCCCGAAGTAAGGGTTTATTAGGGATAATAGATAACCTCCCAAGGAGAGCCACCTCAACCACCTCCGTGAGGTGATGAGTTCCAATTCGTACCCTATTAGGTAGGAGAAAAATGCGAGGGTTATACCGAAGAGGGGAAGGGGTAGGAGGACGACCGCCAACGTTAGGAGACCTATAACTATTCCGGCGGTTTCCCTCTTTTGGAGCAGTCTTTTAAGTAACTCCAAAAGTTGTTCCATAAATTTCCGATTGTCCTCCATCGTTAGAATGACTTCCTATTGATGGAAGGTAGGTATAAGAGGGTTCTCCTCAAGCTCTCCGGTGAGGCTTTCGGCGGCGAGAAGGGTAGCGGCATAGACCCCGAGTTTCTGCGCTACATCTCCAACGAGATTAAAAAGGTTTACGACGAAGGCGTTCAGCTGGCTATAGTTGTCGGCGGCGGGAATATCTTTAGGGGCATCCAGGGTGAGGATATCGGTATAGACCGCGCGACCGGCGACTATATGGGGATGCTCGCCACCCTTATAAACGCTTTAGCCCTTCAAAACGCTTTGGAAAATATCGCCAAGATACCCACCCGCGTTTTGTCGGCGCTGGAGGTCAGGGCTGTGGCGGAGCCCTATATAAGGAGAAGGGCTATAAGACACCTCGAAAAGGGGAGGGTGGTTATTTTCGGTGCGGGAACGGGAAATCCCTTCTTTTCCACCGATACGGCGGCGGTTTTAAGGGCGGCGGAGATAAAGGCGGATTTGATAATAAAAGCCACAAAGGTTGACGGGATATACACCGATGACCCAAAGAAAAACCCAAAGGCGAAGAAAATAGACGAAATTTCCTATTTTGAGGCTCTAAACAGGGGGCTCAAGGTGATGGACCACACCGCCCTAACCCTCGCAAAGGAGAACAAAATTCCCATACTGGTGTTGGATGTGTTTAAACCGGATAACCTGTTAAAGGCTGTAAGGGGGGAAAAGGTGGGTTCCCTCGTAAGAGATTGAGAGAACGCCTTTTCTCTTTCGGATTATACCTTTATAAAGCTCTTTCTGCGGGATTCCTTTAGTTCGAACCACTTCACAATACCGAAAACTGTTCCCAGGACGAGTATTATTACCGCAAGAGCGAGTTTGAATTCTATCGGTTTGCCGTGCTCGAGGGAGGCGATAAGCGCTTCCCTAATGGTAGCCGCGAGGGCGACGCTGACGAAGGACGAAATCGCAAACTCCCCGCCGAGCATAAATTTAATTTGGCTGTTTAAAAGCTCGAGAATAGTCCAAAGTATCAGCAGGTCACCCAAAGCCGCTATTATGCCGTGATAGATGTTTC
>JALVTI010000123.1 GCA_027035985.1 Aquificales bacterium
GACATTCATCTCATTATTAACCGTATCGATTGGAAAAAGGTTAAAAAAGGCGAAATGATGTCGGTAGACGATATTAAGGAAATACTGAAAACCCCCATTATAGGTGTAGTTCCATACGAGGAAAAACTAATCGACTTTACCAACAGGGGTATTCCTATCGTTTTGGACGAAAAATACAACGCTTCCAAAGCCATTATGGATATAGCCCGCCGAATAATAGGCGAAGATGTTCCTTTGCGATATTACGGCGAGAAAAAAGGTCTTTTAAGCTTTTTATTTGGAGGTTAAAAATGGGTTTATTGGACTTCCTTTTTGGAAAAAAGAAAAAAACCAGTGCCGAAGAGGCTAAGGAAAGGTTAATAGTTTTGCTCAAGTATGAGCGAAAAAAACTTCCCACCGACTTTAGGCTCAGGTTAAAGGAGGACCTCGTTGAGGTCTTTAAGAAATATCCCCAATTCGATGTGGATAACATTAGGGTTGACCTCGTTGAGGAACAGAGTAATGAAAATTTCGAACAGCTTTTGATATCCATCCCCTTTAAGGAAGAGAAAAAGGGCGGTTAAAATAACCGCCTCAAATGTTTCTATTTCTAATTAAAAGACTTATACAGGGGTTTTTTATATTATTTGGCGTGTCTCTGTTAAGTTTTCTAATAATTAAATTATCCCCCGGAAGTATCTTGGACCAATTAAAGTTAAACCCTTCCATTTCACCGCAAACGTTAAAGGAATTATCTCAAGCCTACGGATTGGATGAAAATCCTTTTATTCAATTTCTAAAGTGGTTTAAAAACGCTTTAACTTTCAATTTCGGTTATTCCCTCCAATACCACGCCCCCGTATGGGATTTAATTAAAGAACGATTGCCCAACACTTTAGCCCTATCCATCTCCTCGGCGCTTTTATCGTGGCTTATTGCTATTCCCCTTGGGATATATGCGGCGCTAAAGAGAAATTCCCTTATAGACCGCTTAATTTTACTTTTGTCTTACTCCTTTATGTCCATACCAAACTTTTTTCTCGCCTTTTTATTAATGGTTTTTGCCGTAAAAACCGGTATTCTTCCTGTAGGAGGAACGCACTCTCCCGATTATACCTCTATGCCCAAATGGGAGCAAATTATCGATTACCTAAAACACATGGCTATTCCTTTGATAGTTCTAACATTGGGAGGCGTAGCCGGTTTGGTTAGGTTGGTTAGAAGCTCCGCTATCGAGGTTTTAGAAAGTCCTCTTATGGAGTATTTGGAAGCCAAAGGTGCCCCTTTTAAGATAAAACTCAAACATCTCCTGAGAAATATGCTAAATCCATTTATAACCTTATTAGGATTTGAAATAGCCAATCTAATATCCGGCGCCGGATTGGTGGAAATAATTTTTGGCTGGCCGGGTATTGGAACCCTTATGTTGGAGGCCGTTTTAGCAAAGGATATATTCCTGGTGATGGGTTCGTTATATATAGGAACACTGCTTTTGATTTTGGGAAATTTAATAGCAGACCTTTTATTGGCTATAAACGACCCCCGTATAAGGGATAGGGAACTGGGACGGAATGGATAATTAGTTTCCGATGATTTTCGACATTTCGGCAGAGGTTCTCGAGAACCGCTTTGTGTCGGGAATAACTTGGGAAATACGCCTAAAGGCTCCTGAAATAGCAAAAACAACCCAGCCGGGACAATTTGTTATGCTCTCCACCCATCGGTCGGAAAATAGAGAATACGACCCCCTAAACAGGAGACCCTTTGCCGTTGCGGACATTGAAGGAGAAATTATTGCTATCTATTACGACGTGGTTGGTAGAGGAACAAAAAAACTAACCTCCTTAAAAGGGAAAGACAAAGTAAACCTTTTAGGACCTCTGGGAAACGGCGTGTTTCCTATTGAAGGTATTAAAAAAGCTGTAGTGGTAGCTGGCGGAATAGGGGCTTCCGGCGTTTCTCTGCTCGTCAAACGGCTGGCGGAAAAAGGTATTCCGACAACTGTCCTCTACGGGGCTAGAAGTAAAGAGTTCCTCTCCATGCGTGATTGGTATGACAAAATTTCCCGAAAAGGTGTAAACGTTCACTACTACACCGACGACGGGTCTTTCGGAAAAAAGGGTTTCCCCGTTGAGGATTTGGATGTATTTGTAAACCCCGAAACGGTAATCTACGCCTGCGGTCCCAAACCCCTTTTGAGATATTTAAAAGACTATTCTCAACGGAAGGGTATAAAAACCTATCTTTCCCTAGACCGCCGAATGGCTTGCGGTTGGGGGGTATGTCTTGGGTGTGTTGTAAAAACCGATAAAGGTTTTGAGAGGGTTTGCAAAGAGGGTCCAGTTTTTGAAGCGGAAGTTTTGAAAGAATTTTAATCCCCGCCTCCGGCGGGATTTTACTTGATGAGAAAACCGTTGCTTTGAAAGATTAAGGAGTTATAATTATTTTTTCCGTAAAGCCGGAGTGGCGGAACTGGCAGACGCGCCGGACTCAGGATCCGGTGCCCGTAAGGGCGTGCGGGTTCGACTCCCGCCTCCGGCATAGGGCTTTCAGCGGGAGTGGCGGAACTGGCAGACGCGCCGGACTTAGGATCCGGTGCCCGTAAGGGCGTGCGGGTTCGACTCCCGCCTCCCGCACCACTAAAATTTCAATCTTCCGATGTTTATCGTCTTCGAAGGTATCGACGGAAGTGGAAAAACAACCCTAGCCAAGTTGCTGTTTGAAACCTTTCAAAAAAGGGGGATAAAGGTTTTTTTAACCAGAGAACCTTACGATAAAAATCTCCGAAAAACGGTTTTAGACCGAGATTTAAACCCGTGGGGTGAAACCTTTATATTCCTCGGCGATAGGAACTTACATGTAAGGGAATTGATAAAACCTAAGTTGGAAGAGGGTTTTACAGTCATCTCCGATAGGTTCTATCTTTCAACTTTAGCCTATCAAGGTTTTGGTAGAAGTTTGGATTTGGAACTTTTAAAGGAATTGAATATCAAGGCAATTGAAGGTTTAAAGCCCGATATAACTTTTTTACTCGATATCGATGCGGATACAGCTTTGGAGAGAATCTCCAAAAGTAGAAATACCTTAGAAAGGTTTGAAAAAAAGGATTTTCTCAACAAAGTTAGGGAAGGATTTTTAAAACTTGCTAAAGAGGAAAACAATGTTGTAATACTTGATGCGAAAAAACATATTTATCAGCTCTTGGGAGAAGTTTTAAGCCATATAGACAATTATTTTCGCAAAAATTTACTTTGATTTGTGAAGTTATAAATTAAAATAACAGAGTCATGGAATTCTGGCTAATAGTTGCCATCGGTGTTGTAGTATTGGGAGGCGGAGCCGTAATTTTAATTTCCAAAGGAAAAAAAGCGGAGACGGCTACTTCTCAAACCAAAGAAAGGGAAGAGGAAGAATACGAAATAATTGAAGAAGATGCCCCTATTCCGGGATTAACCTTTGAAGAGGAAACCGAAGAAGGGTGTCCCGATAAAGTGAAAAAGCAGCTAAAGGAAACACAACAGCAACTATTTAAAGAAGCTCACAAAGTTTATCTCGTTATAAACAATATGCTTCATGATAAAAAACTTTCTTCCGAACTTAAAAAGGAGTTTGATACCTTTATCCGCTCCTATAACAGGTTAAAGGAAATGGAAGAAGAAATTGAGGTTTATCCATTTTCCGACTGCGATAGAGTTTTTCAACTAAAATTCAATTTTTACAACAAACTAATTAAAGATACCGCGAAAAAAATAATGATTTTGGCTAAAACGGAAAGATAATCTTTTATGCTCCTTTTCAAACTCGCCTTTAGATATCTCATAGGTGGAAAAAAGTCAACAAAGTTTATAACAATAATTTCCTTTATAGGGGTCTTTTTGGCTACAACTTCAATGTTATTAACCCTCGGTGTAATGAATGGATTTGAAAAATCTATAAAAGAAGGTATTCTCTCCGCTACACCGCACTTAACTATATTCGTTTCGAATAAAAATGAAGCCCAAGAATTGGTTAATAAACTCGAAAAGGAACCTTTTTCAAAAAGTGTTTATTGGTTTGCCACTTTTGAAGTTATTCTCCAAAAAGAAAACCAATTAACGGGAACGGTATTAATAGGAATTCCTTTTGAGGAAAAAGATGTTTTACTAAACCGCAAAAAGTTTTTTTTAAATGGTAATTTAACCGATAACGGCATTGCATTGGGAAATCTATTGTCCTCGCGATTGGGAATATATGAAGTACCCAACGAAGTAACGCTTATATCCCCTATAGCGAGAAGAACTCCTATCGGTTTTATTCCGCTTATTAAAAAGGTTAAAGTTTCGGCTATATACTCGAGTGGAACATACACCCTTGATATGGAGGGAATAGGTTTTTTTAACTTTCTCAGTAAATTCTTACACGCCAATACTTTCCAAGTAGCCTTAGAGCTTAAAGACCCTTACAAAGCGGAAAAAATTAAACATCAAATCCAACGACAGTTCCCCCAACTTTTTATTTCAACTTGGATAGATAGCAATAAAGATTTCTTTAAAGCCCTTCAATTGGAAAAATTAGGTATGACTTTGGTTGTAGGCTTAATAACTCTGGTAGCCTCTTTTAATATCTTAAGCTTATTGATTACTAAAGTCAAAGAATTATCAAAAGATTTTGCAATATTCCGCGCTTTTGGAATAGAAAGAAAGTTTATATTTAAATTAGTTTTAACTTTGGGATTTCTTATAGGTTTTTTGGGCAGCCTAACCGGGACGTTAACAGCTTCCGTCTTGGCTTTTTTAGCAAATCGTTATGAATTAATAAAAGTTCCCGCAGATATATACATGTCTCCCTATTTACCAATAATTTTTGGTTTCAAAGAAATCTTTTTTGTGAATATTTTTGTCTTAATCCTATCGGTTTTTGCCGCTCTTATACCCGCCAAGATTGCAATTTCGGAAAAAATTACCGATGTATTGAGAAACAATTAAAAATTTTCATCAATAGGTATAGCCTTCCGGGGGTGCTATACTTTCACCTTAACTTTTTCAGTTTCCACTTGGAGGAATTAAAGGTCATGGCAAAGGAGAGAAGGGGCGCCGATATCGTAATAGAGGTTCTACAACAGGAAGGTGTAGAAGTAGTTTTTGGGGTTCCCGGCGGGGCGATAATGGAGGTTTACGACGCCCTCTTTGACAGCGATATAGTCCACATACTTGCGCGCCACGAGCAGGGAGCGGGGCATATGGCTGAGGGCTACGCCACTACGAGCGGCAAGGTCGGTGTAGCCTTTGCCACATCGGGACCCGGGGCGACCAACCTCGTAACGGCTATAGCGGATGCCTATATGGATTCGAGACCAGTCGTCTTCATCACCGGGCAGGTACCGACGGGACTCATAGGAAACGACGCCTTTCAGGAGGTAGATATCGTCGGCATTACCCGCCCCATAACCAAGCACAACTTCCTCGTTAAGGATATAGAGGAGCTACCCTTAAGGCTTAGACAGGCTTTTTACATAGCGAGAACCGGCAGACCGGGACCGGTGGTGGTCGATATACCGAAGGATATCACCCAAAAGAGGTCGACCGTTGATATCCCCTCCGACAGGGAGGTTATGGAATCCCTCCCCGGATACAAACCCCACTACGAGGGCAATATTCAGCAGATAAAGAAGGCGGTCGACCTAATCGTAGCCGCCCAGAGACCCGTTTTATACGTAGGGGGTGGCGCCGTCTACTCGGACGCCCAAAAGGAGCTTGTGGAGCTCGCCGAAATGCTCCAAATTCCGGTGACTACCACCACCCAGGGTAAGGGTGCCTTTCCCGAAACCCACCCTCTGTCGCTCCAGATGCTCGGAATGCACGGCACCTATTACGCCAATATGGCGGTCTACCACTCCGACCTGCTTATAGCCGTCGGCGCCCGTTTCGACGACAGGGTTACCGGGAAGATAGACGAGTTCGCGCCCGAAGCGAAGATAATCCACATAGATATCGACCCCGCCTCCATTTCCAAAACGATAAATGTGGACGTTCCCATAGTGGGCGACGCGAAAACCATTTTGAGGAAACTGATAAACGAACTCAAAAAGAGGAAGGTTAAAATCGCCTACCCCCAACAGAGGAAAAAGTGGCTCGAGCAAATCGAGTATTGGAAGAAGCGTTATCCCCTCACCTACGATTGGAGCGACGAGGTGATAAAACCCCAATATGTGATTGAGGAACTCTATAGACAGACAAAGGGTGAGGCTACGATTGTTCCCGGCGTCGGTCAGCACCAGATGTGGGCGGCTATGTTTTACAAATACAGCTATCCCCGTCAATTCGTCAATTCGGGTGGATTGGGAACTATGGGTTTCGGTCTACCCGCCGGTATAGGGGCTAAGGTCGGCAGACCCGACAGGGAGGTTTGGGTTATAGACGGGGACGGTTCCTTCCAGATGACCATGCA
>JALVTI010000124.1 GCA_027035985.1 Aquificales bacterium
TTCGTCCACCTTTTGGAATATTTTTGCCGCTTCCTCAAAATGTTTTAAGGCTTTATCCAACTCTTTGTGAGATGCGTAATAATCTCCCAACCTCAAATGGACATAACCCACCGATGGAGGGGGGATTTCGGGAATTAAACTTTCGACCTTTGATGGTTCATTTTTATTCAAATATTGTTCCGAAAGGTACAATTTTTTAGCTATTTCCTCCTTTTGATGCTCCTTATAGAGCTTGTATCCACCTATAAGAGTTCCGGTAATAATTCCCCCAAAGAGGATTGCCAAGATATTTTTCCAATTTAGGAAATCCATCGCAAAAAATTTTATTAGGTTTCCTTAAATAGGTTTTTTATGCTTCGCCAATTGGGTTATATTCCCAATTTGTTAACCATTTATAGGTTGACAATAGCGATTCCAGCCGCCTATTGTTTATACATTGGATATTTTCCATGCGCTTTTTTTCTCTATTTGAGCGGCATATTTACCGATTTTCTCGATGGTTTTATCGCAAGAAAATTTAAAATGGAAACTAAACTAGGTATTATTCTAGACCCTATTGCGGACAAATTGTTGATACTTTCTTACATAGTAGTCCTTTATTGCAAAGGTTTTCCCTATCAACCTTCAAAAGTGTTGGTTTTATCCTTCCTATTAAAAGAATTCACCGTGATTTTAGGTTTCCTCTTATTCTTAAGAAAAAGAGAAGTTCCAAAACCCAACCTGTTTGGAAAAATGGCAACAACATTCCTATTTTTTGACGGATTGATATTGCTTTACGAGAATTGGAGTGGGATTAATTTGAAAGTGATACAACAAACGGTGGAATTTTTAGCCATTATTTCCCTATTGGAGGCTACCATCCTTTATATAAAGGAAGGGTTATCCAAACTCGGTAAGCTTCCTTAAAATATCAACCAATCATGGGAGAAAGGATAGATATCAACAGAATAGCCCGCGATATGTTTATACTCCACAAAGGGGAACCCTACAAGGTTGTCGACTACGAACACGTCAAACCGGGTAAGGGACAGGCTTTTGTCCGCGTGAAGGCTAAAAATATGAAGACGGGCAACGTGGTTGAGATTACCTATAAGTCTTCCGATACCATAGAGCTCGCCGATTTCGAACAGAGGTTTGCCGAATACTCCTACAACGACGGTGACTTTTACTACTTTATGGATAAAAATACCTACGAGCTTATTGCGGTTCCCGCCGATGCGATAAAGGATAAGGTCGGTTTCCTCAAAGAGGGTATAGACGCGGTTGTATACTTCTACCAAGGTCAACCGATAGGTATCGACCTGCCCAAAACGGTCGAGCTTAAGGTCGTAGAAACAGAACCGGCAAGGGATACCGCCGGTGGGGGAACAAAACCTGCAAAATTGGAAACCGGTCTGGTTATTCAGGTTCCTATGTTTGTCAAAGAAGGTGATATAGTAAAAGTAAACACCATAACGGGGCAATACGTCGAGAGGGTAAACAAATAATGGATAAGGAATTTATCAAACAACTCATAGAGTTGGTTAATTCCTCCTCTCTTACAAAGTTTGAGTTGAAAACAGACCAAATTGAGTTGAAGATTGAAAAGGAACCTCTCAAGGTTGTAACCCCCGCCGAAGGCGAGCAACCGGTTCAAACCGCCGAACCGGTCACCCCGAAGGAGTTTAAATCGGAAAAAATACTCCCCCCCTCCGAGGATGTGGAGACGCCGGAGGAGAAACTGCACGTTATAAAGTCACCCCTGGTGGGAACCTTTTACAGGGCTCCCGCTCCCGGTGCCCCTCCCTTTGTGGAGGAAGGGGATATAGTTTCCCCCGGGCAGGTGCTCTGCATTATCGAGGCTCTCAAAGTGATGAACGAAATAGAGAGCGACGTAAGGGGGAAGGTAGTCAAAATTTTGGTCGAAAACGGTCAGCCGGTGGAATACGGTCAACCTCTCTTTTTGATAGATACAAATGTGTAAGGGTCTCTTTTGGTTAAGAGATTTTTTCTCCCTAAGGGATTTTCTCGATATATCCCTCCTATCGGTGATTTTTTACCTGTTTTACTCCTTTTTGGTTAGGTATAGGGGGATAAAGCTCCTCACCTGGGTGCTCTTTTTCATATTCCTCTGGTTGGTAGCCTCCGTTCTCGACCTTAGGGCGGTATCGTGGTTCCTGGGACAAATCTGGTCTATCTTTCTCTTCGCCCTGGTCGTTATATTTCAGCCAGAGCTCAGGCGCTCCCTCCAATCGCTGGGGGGCGGACTTTTCTTCCAACGCTACAGCAGGGTTAAAACCATTAAAAGGGTAATAAAGGCTATCGCCTACATGGCGGAAAAGCAGATAGGCGCCCTCATAGTTTTCGAGAGGAGCATCCCCGTTGTAAATCTGAGCGAGGGGTGCGTAAAGCTCGATGCCCTGGTATCCCCCGAACTTCTTATTACGATTTTTTACCCCCTGACCCCCCTCCACGATGGGGCGGCTATTATCAGAGGAAACCGCATAACCTACGCCGCCTGCGTTTTACCCCTGGCGCAGGGGGTGGAACTCGATACCAAGTTGGGAACGCGCCACCGCGCCGCTATAGGTATAACCCAAAATAGCGACGCCCTCGCCGTGGTGGTTTCCGAAGAAACCGGTTCAATCTCCCTGGCGGTGGGCGGAAAACTCTACCGAAACCTAACGGAGGAGGAACTGAAAGAAATCCTCTTTAAGGAGCTCGGTATCGACGACCAAAAGGAGTGATGAAATAGCAACTTCTCCTTTGGGAGAATAGAAAACCTAATGAAACTCTTCGAGTTTTTTAAGAGAAAAAAAACCATCCCCGAAGGGTTGTGGACTAAATGCCCCCAATGTAAGGAACTCTTATACAAACCCGATGTGGAGGATAACCTTTGGGTGTGCCCCGAGTGCGGATATCATTTTAGGATAGATGCCAAAACGAGGATAGATATAACCTTAGACCCCGAGGGGAGGAAACCCCTTTTTACCGAGGTTCAGCCGACCGACCCCTTGGGGTTTGAGGATTTAAAGCCCTACAAACAACGCCTTGAGGAGGCTAAAAAGAAGTCCACCGCCGACGAGGCGATTATCTTCTACGAGGGAACTATTTACAAAAGAAAAGCCGTTGTCGGCGCGATGGATTTCAACTTTATCGGTGGGTCGATGGGTTCGGTGGTCGGCGAGCGCTTTTTTAGGGCGTGCCGCTACTGCGCCGACAACGGGATACCTTTAATAGTCTTTACCGCCTCCGGCGGGGCGAGAATGCAGGAGAGTATCCTATCGCTCATGCAGATGGCTAAAACCACCTTTGCGGTGGGGCTTTTGAGGGAAAGGGCTATACCCTATATAGTCGTTTTGACCGACCCCACCATGGGAGGGGTGAGTGCGAGCCTCGCCTTTTTGGGGGACATCATCGTCGCCGAACCGGGGGCGCGCATAGGCTTTGCCGGCGCGAGGGTTATAGAGCAGACCATAAAGCAAAAGCTCCCCAAGGGGTTCCAAACCGCCGAATTCCTACTCGAAAAGGGACTTATCGATAACGTAGTCCACCGAAAGGATTTGAAAGTTTTCCTCCGTGATATGTTGGATATGCTCTACTACAAAACTAAGGAGTGGAATTTAAAGGGCGAAAATGCTCCCGCTTGAGGTTCTACCCTTCTCCCAAAACTCCCCCGAGAGGAATATGGAAATTGACACATCCCTCGCGGAGGAAAGCGAAAGGAGGGGGGTATTCCACTTTAGGTGGTACGGGTGGAAAGGACTTTCCCTCTCGTTCGGCTATTCTCAGAAAGCACTATTTGAAACCTATAGGGTAGACGTTCCCAAAGTCCTCCGCCCGACGGGTGGAGGTATTTTGATACACGGGTGGGATATCTCCTACGCCTTCACAACCCCTTCGGGGGTATTTGGAAGCGTTCTAGACCTCTACCGGTTTATCTCAAGGATTTTTGTGGAAACCTTTAGGGGTTTGGGTATAAACGCAACCTTCAGTAGGAATAAAAAGGGTAATTACCGCCAAAGGGTTTTGTGCCAATTGGTTCCCACCTTTGGGGAGGTGGTTGTCGGGAATAAAAAGCTGGTAGCCTCCGCCGTTAGGGAGTTCAAAAGGGGAAACTTCCTAATCCACGGGAGTGTCTATATATCCTACAATCCAACTTTGGCGGGAAAGCTTCTAAAAACCGACCCCGAGGTGCTAAAAAATACGGTGGCAACCCTCTCGGAGGTCGGTTTAAAGAAAAGGCTCCTAATGGAGTTCTTTGAAAAGGAGCTCCGAAGGGGTTTAAAGAGGAGACTGGAAACTCTTTAAGGAACTTTTTGGATATTAGAAACTCCAGGTGAGTCCTACCGAAATGCTATCCTCCGAAAGTTTGGATTTCCAATAAGTTCCATCGGTTGCATAGCTGGTAACCGTATTTTTGAAAGCGTGCATATATGCCAAATCTAAATTGAGGGAAGGATTTAGCTTTATACCTAAACCCAAAGAAATATGGTGTTCCACAATAGCGGGGAAACCTATAATACGCAGGCATTCCATACCTTCCGCTTGCGGTGTGGCGGGTACGGTCCTACCCTTAATAGGATTTTTTCCATAGTTATAACCGAGTCTGAAGGTCAATTTATCGTTAATCCGATAGGCTCCTCCGATTTTAAATACCCATTGGTCATCCCAACCAAAGTCTTTATATCCATCAGATTTACTCCAAGTGATATATTGGAGGTCAACACCAAGTTTTAGTTTGGGAGTGGGTTGCAGACCCACACCTACCCCGTAAACCCAAGGTTGCTCGAGAGTTAATCCGTCCAAGTCGGGGTCGGTGTCAAATTGACCAACCCTTGCAAAGTTCAGTTTATATGGGGTTTTTATGGATGCTCCTATATTAACCTTTTTATTGATTTTATAAGCTACTCCCAATTGAGCCGCCACGGCATAATCGGAACTCAAACCGGCACCCAAATCCAAAGCTCCATAAATCAAATCGAGACCAAAACCCAAGGATAATTTTTCGTTTACCTTATAAGCGAGAGAAGGAGAAACTTCCATTCCTTGGAAGTTTGTATAACAACCCGGAGAGTTGGGGTCGCATTTAACATTGGTATTGCGGTAGTCTACACCCATTCCGGAAATACCGTAGGCGGCTATACCAAAAACCCACTTTTGAGATAGGGGATAAACAATAGCTATCGAGGGAATTGCAAAATACTTTGCGTTACTTGTAGCGGATGCCGTTTGGGTCGCATTTCCAACATATCCCTTTGTATGGGGTATAAATAGGGTTCCCCCAAAGGCGACTACAGATTTCTTGTAGTAGGTCATAAGTGCGGGGTTGGAGAATACTATGCTATCCGCGTCTGTCGGCAATCCTATACCTATTCCCCCCATAGAACGGGAAACGGGACCTACACCGATTAGAAAGTCCCCATTGGTCGCGAATCCTAAACTTCCTAAAAAAATGCTTAAACTTGCCAATCGCTTTAAGTTATTCATCGAAATAAAAACCTAGAAATTTGCAAATTTTTTTGCAATATCATCTAAAAAATTCGATATAGCTATATTCGAAAAATATTTTATTGAAGTTTAAGAAGGTTTAAAAATAACGCTTTTATTCCGAAAACTCCAAATAACCTTTGATCTCTTCTAAAAATTTCAAAATATGACAATAAGCTAATATCATGAAATCGGTAAATGCTTGCTTTCTAATTAATCGAAGCCATATGATTATCCTTAGATTGCTATTATTGGCAAGGGAGGTTTCTGCATGCTAAAGGCGAAAATAACCAGGAGGGATTTCCTCAAAGGTTCGGTAGCCCTTGCGGGGGCTGCGACCGCGCTCTCCTTTTTACAACTCACTTCCAAAAAACTCAACGCCACAGAGGTCTACACTCCGGGTTGGAACATAGAGTGGCGCCCCAATATGTGCGCCTTTTGCGCAAATGTTTGCGGTGAGGTCGTAAGGGTTCACAAAAAGGGCAACCTCGCGAGACCGCTGAAGTTGGAAGGTAACGAAAACGACAACTACAACCAGGGTAAGCTCTGCGCTAGGGGTCAATCGGGTCTTAAATACCTCTACAACCCCGACAGGATAACAACGCCTTTGATAAGAATTCCCGGCTCCAAAAGGGGCGAGTGGAAGTTTAAAAAGGCAACCTGGCAAGAGGCTTACGCCTACATCATGCAGAAGATGATGGGGGTGAACTACCCCGCATTAGAAATGCGAGGCTTAGGGTGGGTTTACACCCTCTTTGGGGTGCCTTACCACCCAGGCGGGTTCACGCCGCCCCTACTCCTGCCTATACCTCCATACAGGGGTATAGCGG
>JALVTI010000125.1 GCA_027035985.1 Aquificales bacterium
TTCCCTACACCGTATCGGTAGCCAAACCCCAGAAGGGTGAATTGGTTGCATATATTCCCTTCAGGGGGAAATACGAACCACTCCACAAGGGGATTTTATCGGCAAAAACTTCCGGAGTGGTTGAAAAAGTTTATTTCCACGAAGGGGATAGCTTTAAAAAGGGCGATATTCTCGCAAAAGTCGACCCCATAGACCTCAAGAGCAAATTGGAGGCGGCAAAGGCTAAGCTCTCCGCCCTGAAGGCGGCGATCGAGGCGGCTAAGGTCTATTACGAAACCCAAAAAATGGTTTACGAGAGGAACCTAAAAATCTATCAAACGGGTGGTATATCCAAGGAACAGCTCCAACTCTCAAAGAGCGCCGTAGAAAAGGCTAAAGCCCAATACGAGCAGACCCTCGCCGAGCTGAAGGCTACCGAGGCGCAGGTTAAACAGCTCCAACACGACATAGAAAACTACGCCTATATCCGCGCACCCTACAACGGGGTGGTTGATAGCGTTATCGCCAAAGAAGGAACCTTTGTAGGGGCTGGTAGACCTATCCTTGCGGTGGAAAACACTTCCAAATACCGCATAGTGGTCGCAGTTCCAAAGGACACCCCCGTGGGTAGGGATGCAATTCTTACTTTAAACGGGAAAACTTATAGATTTGTGGTTTCCAAGGTGTGGAGTTCTTCTAAAAATGACCTAAAACTCGTGGAGGTGGATACACCAAAACTGCCAATCCCCTCGGAGAGTTATGTCGATGTAAAGCTTGCCACCAGGAAGTGTGAGGGTTATATCGTCCCCTTCGATTCGCTCCTATACCTCGATGCGGGAACCTTTGTTGTAAACCTTAAAAAGGAACTAATCCCCGTAAAGGTGGGGGTTATCACCGACAACAAAGCGTGTGTGAAAGGAAAGTTGTCCCCCCAAGAGGAGCTTATCGTCGACGGTCAGTTCCGCCTAAGGCAGATAGCCCTCCACAAATACCCCATAAGGGTTAAAGGGGAGGATTAATCCCCGAAGGGGTTTTCCCCTTTAAATCTGCTCCCGAAGGAGTTGAAGTTATCCCTCTTTCTTCCAAAACCCCTTTTGGGGAATTTTCTATTTCCGAAACCTCTACGGGGTTTGGAATTCTTCTTTCCCCTTTCAAGGGGTCTGTCGGATAGGTTTACAAACTCGAAGGTATCGCCGGCGAGTTTTTTCACCCTCTGAAGGCGGTCGTCTTCGGCATCGGAGCTAAAGGAGAGTGCCAACCCCTCCTTTCCCGCCCTTCCGGTTCGACCTATGCGGTGGATATAGCTCTCCGCATCCTGCGGTAGGCGGTAGTTGAAAACGGCGTCCAAGCCCTTGATGTCGAGACCCCTAGCCGCCACGTCGGTGGCTACCAGCAGGTCTATATTCCCCTTGCGGAAATTCCTCAAAACCCATTCCCTGCGGTTTTGCGAGTAGTCGCCGTGTATAGCCTCGGCGTTGAAACCGGCTTCCTTCAGCCGGTCGGCGAGCCAATCGGCTTCCCTCTTGGTTTGGGTGAAGACTATACCCTTCCTAAAGGGGGTCTCCTCCAATTTCGCCAGGAAGGTTTCGAAGAGTTTCCTATCCCCAACGCGGTAGATTTTCTGCCTTATCTTTTCCACCGTGGGTTTTTCCGGTTCGATTCTCACCTCGGCGTGGTCTTCCTTTAGAAATCTCCTTATAACGTCCCTGATTTCGGGGGGAAGCGTTGCGGAAAAGAGCAGGGTCTGCTTCTCTTCGGGCGTTTGGGAAAAGATAAACTCGATATCCTCGATAAAGCCCATATCGAGCATACGGTCTGCCTCGTCGAGAACGAAAATCTTCACCTTCGACAGGTCGAGGATGCCTCTCTCTATGAGGTCTTTTACCCTGCCGGGCGTTCCGACCACCACCTGCGGTCTTATCCTCTTTAGGAGGTCTATCTGCCCGAAAATGGGCTTTCCGCCGTAAACGGCTAAAACTTTGACCCTTCGGTATTTTCCGAGGTCTTTTATCTCCTTCGCCACCTGAATGGCGAGCTCCCTCGTGGGGACGAGAATGAGCGCCTGAATGGTTCCCTCTTTGGGGTTTACCCTCTCCACTACGGGGATACCGAATGCGGCGGTTTTACCCGTTCCCGTTTGGGCTTGACCGACCAAATCCTTACCCTCTAAGAGGAGGGGAATAGCCTTTTCCTGTATGGGGGTCGGTTTTTCGAAACCCTTTTCGCGAATAGCCTTTAAAGTTTCCTCACTTAGGTTGAAGTCGTTAAACATACTCTCTCCTATTGGTGGTCTCAAGAGAGATTTTTCCGAAAGGTGGACTTAGAGGGGAAAAACCTCCCTTGGAAGTTGAAACTAACAATTTACCACCGAAGGGGATTTAAAGGGTGAGAAAAATCAATTTTCGGTGATATCCTCCCTCTCAAACCTTATGTCGGAATAGTTTTCGAAACCGGAGCTCTCCATGTAGGTACCGTACATTTGTTCGTACTCTTCGGCGCACTTGGCGCAAAAGCGCGTCCACGGAATGGCGCAGAGGCGCTCCTCGGGTATGTCGGCGCCGCAACCCTCGCATATTCCGTAAGTCCCCTCCTTAATCTTTTGGAGGGAGTAGTCTATCTCCCGAAGGATAAACATATCCCTCTGCGATAGGCGGTCGAGCATCTCTTCGGTGTAGGTCATCTGACCGAGGTCTTCCACATCGGAAGGCTCCTTGTAGTCCTCGCTAATCCTCTCCTGGGTTTCCTGCTTTTGGAGGTAGCTCTGAATTATCTTCTGTCTCTCTTCGAGGAGCCTCTTTTCGCACTCCTTAAAGAGTTCTTCCCTTTCCATTCCAACCTCCCGAAGTTTGAGGTTTTTTGATTATTAGACAAAACTAATAGAGGTGTCAACCGCTTATTTAAAATCTACCGAAGTGGATTTGAGGAACAATCCCAAACTTAAGTGGGTTTTAACGCTTTTGGCGACCCTTTTGGGGATAGGTTTGGTCGTCTATTTCCTACCCTTTGGTGAAATTGCAAAAGCCTTAAGGCAAATATCCCCCCTCCACCTGGCGGTGGGTCTCTCCCTCTACGGGGTTAGCTACCTCCTAAGGGCTTTCAGGTGGAAGTATTACTATCCAAAAGCCCCCTTCGGGGGACTCTTCTTTACGACGGCGGTTAACACCTTTTTAAACAACCTCCTACCGGCGAGGCTCGGGGAACTTTCGATATTCGCCCTCCTTAGGAGATACGACCCCGACTTTAAGACCACCTTGGGGAAATTCCTAAAGGTGAGACTCCTCGACGGGTTTGCCCTTTTGACGCTCTTTGTCCTCTCGTTGGTCGCGGTAAAGACCAACCCCCTTATAGGTTTGCTTTTGTCCCTCGTTGTCTACCCCTTGGGGATATCTTTTTCAAAACTCCTAAAGGTGTCGGAAAAAATTCCCTCCCTCGATTGGGAACCCCTTCCCTTCCTCCTCTCAGTGGGGGCTATGCTTTCGAAACTCTTGGCAGTCTATATAGTTTTGGAAAACCTGGGATTGGACTTTTTCCGCTTTACGGTCGGATTTTTGGGTGGAGAGGTCAGCACGATAATGCCCATTCACAGCGTAGCCGGTATCGGAAGCTACGAGACTTCCTTTTCGCTGGCTCTAAAACTCTTCTTGGGGGAGAGCTTTAAGGAGGGGTTTGCGGTCGGGTTTCTCTCCCACGCCTTCTTACTCCTCGGTTCGACCCTCTTCGGACTGCTCTCGCTCCCCTTCGCCCTCCGCCTCCTCCGATAGCTCCCACCCGATTTGTTTCAGGTAGGCTTTCACCTCATCGGCGTTCTCGAGCAGGTCGTCGACTATATTTTCGAGCAGGGCGAGGTATACGTCCTCCGCACCCTCCTCATCGGCGAGGTCTTTAATCTTCTCCCACGCCGAACCGCTCGAAAAGGAATTATCGAAAATCTCCTCTATCCTCTCGTTGAGTTCCTCCTTCCTCTTTTCGTCCATTAAGGGGAGATATTAGGACTTTTTCCCAAAGAGGGACTTTAAACTTTTCACCCCCATTAAGGTTTCGCTTTCAACAACCCCAACCCGAGGAGGGCAGAGAACGAAAGACTCCCTTTGGAGTGCAACCCTTTTATTAACCCCTTTTTGGTTTACCCGTTTGTTTCGTATTATTCTCAAGGTGATTAGAAAGGTGCATTTTGATGCAAGGGAGTAAGGATGCTCTGATGCATAGGCATCTATACTCTGTAATTTAAAACCCTTGAGGGAGTAAGTTGGGAATTATCAATTAGAGTTTGGTATTTACACAATGTCGGTTAGTGAAATTAACTTCACTTGACGCGTTTGGGATTTTATGTAAAATGAATGAAAACCTAACCTTTGATAGAGTAGGCTCCTTAGCAGCTGAAAACGGTTCGCAAATGGCTCGGTTTTATCTCCACTTAGTGGAATTGAAACACCGATTGAGGTCTATCACCGAATAAGCCGAGAAGGTTTCAATTGTTTTATCTCCACTTAGTGGAACTGAAACCTTAGTGGAACTATATCCGCTACAAATCCCCTTAAAGGGAAGGTTTAAGAAAAAAACAAAACCTTTTTTAGGTATTCGGGAAAAACTTCAAAGTTTCACCCTAACGATTTCACTCTTTTTGTGTTTCCCATCGTCGGGAAGGGTTATGTAATTTTCCGTTAGGAGTTCACCGTTCCCCAAAACCAACGCACGGAGGGTTTTACCTTTCATCCTCTCCCTAAATTGGGTTCTCTTCCTTTGGTCTAACGCCTTTAGGAGTTTCACCCTCTCTTTGATAACTTGCGGGGGGACTTTTGGCTTTAGCTTCGAAGCCTTCGTAAAGGGGCGGTCGGAATAGGGGAAGATATGCATATAGGCGAAGGGCATTTCCTCCGCGAAGCGGAGGGTTTCCTCAAAGTCTTTATCGCTCTCGGTGGGAAAGCCCGCGATAATGTCGGTGCCTATCGCCGTTTCGGGGCGGCGTCTAACGATTTCCAAAACCTTTTCGGCATACTCCTCCCGCGTGTAGCTTCGGCGCATCAGCTCCAAGATGCGGTTGCTCCCGCTCTGGAGCGATAGGTGAAAGTGGGGCGCTATTTTTGGAGAGGTGGTTATTAACTCCAATAGGTCTTTATCCATTTCCGCCACCGACATGGAGGAGAGGCGGAAGTATTCGATACCCTCTATTTGGAGAAGTCTTTCGAGCAACCTAAGAAGGTTTGTTCCGTCTCTCAAATCCCACCCGTATTGGGAAAGTTGGGTTCCCGTTAGGACTACCTCCTTGTAGCCGGCATCGGCGAGCCTCTTTACAGCCTCGACAACCCTATCGGGGGGAACGCTTCTAACCTTTCCCCTCGCGTAGGGTATGACGCAGAAGGTGCAAAAGGAGTTGCAACCCTCCTGAACCTTCAAAAAGGGGCGGGTGTGTTCGAAAGACACAACTAGGTCGAAGTTTTTAACCTCCCCCTCGCGGAATATTTCACCGACAAAAACCCTTCCGGGGTGTTTTCTCTCGAGGTATTCCTCCACCAATTTGAGGATTTCGCCCTTATGGGTGTTTCCCACCACGAGGTCGACCTCTTTGAGGGATGCGAGCTCTTGGGGGCTGACCTGCGCGTAGCAACCGGTTGCGACCACCACGGCGTTCGGGTTTTGGCGCTTTGCGCGGTAGATATACTTTCGGCTGTCGCGGTCTGCCCCCTTTGTAACGGTGCAGGTGTTTACCACGTATATATCCGCCCTCTCCCCGAAGGGGACTTCCCTATAACCCTTTAGGAGAAACTGGGAGCGGATAAAGTCGGTGTCAAATTGGTTCATACGGCATCCGAGGGTTGCGAACGCCACAGTCGGTTTTTCCCTTCCCACAACTGGGTAAAAGTTAAGGTAGTTTCCGAAAAGGGTTTATGAATTGCATTCGGAAACCTTCGAAGGTTGACAAACCGATTATCAACCCAAGATTTGAAAAGTAAGGAAAAACTCCCCAAGGAGGTCGGGAAATGACCTTGAGGAGATACAACCCCTTTGAGGAAATCCTGAGGTTGCAGAGGGAACTCGAAAGGTTGGCAAGGAGCGCAATAGTCCCCGTTCAGGAGGTCGAAAAGGAGATTGAGGAACGCCTAAAGTTCGTTATGCCGGTGGAGGTTTACGAAACCCCCAACGAGTTTGTCGTCAAGGTGGAGCTTCCCGGGGTGAAGAAGGAGGACGTCGATATCGTCGTAAGGGACAACTACCTCGTTATAAAGGCGGAGAAAAAGGAAGAGGTTGAGGAGGAGCGTCAACACGTCCACCTTAGGGAGAGGGTATACGGAAAATTCGAAAGGGTCATTCCCCTACCGCCCGATTTGGATACCGACAACGCAAAGGCTTCCTTTAAGGACGGAGTGTTGGAAATCCGCATACCCAAAAAGGCGGCTACCAAGGAGAAGAAAATAAACATCGAGTGATTTTTCTCTTTATAAAACCCTTTAAAGGTTCTCCCTTAAAAACTCCTTTATGCGTTTAACACCCTCTTTGAGTCTCTCCAATCGGGAGGTGTAGGCAAACCTAACATACCTGTTGGTGTTGTTCCTTCCGAAATCTACCCCCGGGGTGACGGCGATACCCACCTCCTCCAACAGGCGGTAGGCGAATTTAAAGCTGTCGTCCGAGTAGCGCCCGATATTCGCCCAGATATAGAAAGCCCCCTGCGGTTCGACCTCTATATCGAATATTTCCTTAAGTTCGGAATAGAGGTAGTCCCGCCTTCGGCGGAAGGTCTCCCTAACCTTTTTCAGATATTCCCTATCCCGAAGGGCTTCTATACCTACCAATTGGCTTAAAGTGGGCGGCGATATGAAGAGGTTTTGCGCCACGAGTTGAAGCTTTCGGACAAACCTTTGGGGGACGATAACCCATCCGAGTCTAAAGCCGGGCATACAAAAATACTTGGAAAAACCGTTTACCACAACGGCGCTGTCGGAAAACTCCAACGCCGTATGGACTTCCCTATCGTAATTCAGCCCGTGGTATATCTCGTCGGAGATGAAGAGCTTCCCCCTTCGGTCGGCAAACTCCGCCAATCCTTTAAGGGTTTCCACCGAGTAGACGTTCCCCACCGGGTTGGAGGGGGAGGTTACCAGAAAACCTTTAAAGGGAGTCTTCAACCCCTCCAACCTCTCGGGGGTTAGCTCGTAGTCGGTATCCCTCCCGATGGGGACACTTATGGGGTTTAAACAATAGATGTGGGCAAAGTTTTTATAGCAGGGATACCCTGGGTCGGTGAAGACTATTCCATCCCCGACCTCGAAGAGTGCCGAAAATATCAGGGAAAACCCCCCGCTGGTGCCGGTCGTAACTATAACCCTTTCGGGGGATATATCGACTCTGTAGGTATCCCAATAGTGGCGCGCTATCTCCTCCCGTAGCTCCCATATGCCGAGCGAATGGGTGTAGCGGTAGGCGTCGGCTTTGTGCCTCTCTATCGCCTCGGAGACCCTCGGAGAGGGCGGGAGGTCGGGTTCCCCTATCTCCATGTGGACTATATCCCTTCCCTCCCTTTCGAGCTGTTTAGCCCTTTCGAGAATTTCCATAACGATGAAGGGGGTTATTTTGTCGCTCCTCCCCATAAGGGTGATTTAAACAATCTTTTCCACCGAGGGGTATGGAAACAGACAAATCCCCGAAAGGTTTGCACCTTAAAATGTTTCCCAAACAATGGAGGAGAGGGATATAAGGGAGCTCGAGAAGAGGATTAAGTATTGCTTCAAAAATCCCCACCTTTTGGAGATAGCCTTGACCCACATCTCCCACGCGAAGGAGAATAAACTCCCCTACAACTACGAGAGGTTGGAGTTTTTGGGCGACTCCATAGTGAACTTTCTGCTGGTCGATATCCTTTACGGGAAATTTTCAAAGAGAACCCTCGGAAGGTTAGCCGCAATAAAAGCCTACCTCATATCGGAGCAATTCCTTTCAAAACTCGCCCAAAAGTGGGAGCTTCCCAAATTTATCCGCCTAAGCAGGAGTGAGGAGATTAAAGGCAGGAGGAACAGCATCTCGGTTCACGCCGATGTTTTCGAGGCGGTTTGGGCGGCTATATACCTCGACAGCGGTAGGAGTATAGACTTTGTAAAACGTCTTTTCCGATATCACTTCGAAAAGGATGCGGTCGAGGCGGTAAAGAGCGGGGAATTCCTCACCGACTACAAAACCGTTTTGCAGGAGATAACCCAAAGCCTCTTTAAGGAAAAGCCCTCCTACAAGCTCCTAAAGGCGGAGGGACCCTCCCACGACCAAACCTTTACCGTCGAGTGCTCCATTAAGGACTTCAAAACCACCGCCGAGGGTAAGACCAAAAAGGAAGCCGAACAGAGGGCGGCGAAGGATATGCTCGAAAAACACTTTAAGGATGAATTTGACAAGAAGAAGGGATGAAATTCCTCTTTTAAAACTCGTATTCGACCACCTCACCGGTGTAGTCCCTAAAGTAGTGTTTTTTTCCTTCCCTTTTTAGGAGATATTGGGGTGAAAGAACCACCTTTCCCTTTCCGCCGGGCAGGTCGAGGGCGTAGACCGGTTGAGCCAACCCGCTGAGCCTCCCCCTAAGGTGGGACATTATTTTTAACCCGACCTCTATAGGTGTTCTAAAGTGCACCACCCCGTAAATGGGGTCGCAGTGGAAGAGGTAATAGGGTTTCACACCTATGGCGATGAGTTTTCTAAATAGTTCCTCCATAGTGAGGGGACTATCATTTATCCCCTTTAGGAGCACCGTCTGGTTCAAAATGGGGTTGCCCGTTTTCCTTATATTCCTTACGGCGGTCTTTACCTCTTCGGTTATCTCCTTCGGGTGGTTGAAGTGGGTTACAACCCAAACGGGGGAAACCTCTTCCAAAAACCTAAGTAGGTCTTCGTCGTAAAATCTCTGCGGGAGGATAACGGGTGTTCTCGTCCCTATGCGGATAACCTCTATGTGGTCTATCTTTTTAATTTCCCTTATGTAGTAGGCGAGTTTTTCGGTCGATAGCACCAGGGGGTCGCCGCCGCTTATCAAGACCTCCCTTATTTGGGTGTTCCTCTTTATGTAATCCCAAATGGGTCTAAACTCCTCCTCCGTTATAGCCCTCTCCGGTTTCCCGACCTTTCTCTTCCTCATGCAGTGACGGCAATAAACGGGACACATGGTGGTTAGGGTAACGAGAGCCCTATCGGGGTAGCGGTGGGTCAGATGCGGTATTTGCCCCTCCTCCTCGAGGGCGTTGGGGTCGCAGGAGGTTTGAACTTTCGGGTCTATCTCGCTGTAGGTGGGGATAATCTGCCGTCTCACGGGGCAAGAAGGATCTTCGGGATCGGCTAGATTTAGGTAGTAAGGGGTTACCCCTATCGGGAATTGTTTCACTACAAGGGATAGACCCTTTTCCTCGTCCTCGGTGAGGTTTTTGAAGTATTTTCTCAACCCTTCGGGGGTTCTTATTCGGTTTCTAAGTTGCCACCGCCAGTCATCGAAGTTTTCCATATCCCCAAAAAGTTTAAGGTTGTTTACCTCTCCCCCTAAAGGAACTCGATTAACCTCCTCCCCTTGGTGTTGGTTACTTTGTTTGTTCCCTCTTGGGGAACTAAATTTTCCCCCTTTGGGGGCTATGGGTAAAAAGAAATATAGGGAGGAGCTCTACAGCGAGAAAAACGCCTGTCCCGAACACGGGATAAACCTTCCCGAACTGTCGCCGAGACTTTTTTCCTTTAACTCCCCTTACGGGGCTTGTCCCGATTGCAAAGGTTTGGGGGTAAAGTGGGAGATAGACCCCGATAGCTTGGTCGAGGAGAACAAACCGGTGGAGGAGGCGATAAAACCCCTCCAATCGGTGTTGTTCAACTATCTGAAGTTTCCCCTTAGGAGGTTGGTAAGACTTCTCGGATACTCTACGAGGACAAAGTGGAAAGACCTACCGGAGGAGGTTAGAAATTTAATCCTCTACGGGAGTGGGAAATTCGATTCACCCGTCGAGTGGGAGGGGGTAATTCCCCACCTCGAAAGGAGGTATATAGAGAGCGACAACGAGAGGGTGAGGGAGGAACTCGAAGACTACATAAGGGAAAAGACCTGCCCCACCTGCGGCGGTTCGAGACTTAGACCCGAGGCGCTGAGCGTCCTAATAGACGGAAAGAGCATCTGGGATATCGTCCAAATGCCGGTAGGGGAGGCTAAAAAATTCTTCGAAAACCTCCGCGAAAAACTGACCGAAAAGGAGAGAAAAATCGCCGACCGCCTTTTAGAGGAGATAATCAACCGCCTCGGCTTTCTTGTGGATGTGGGTCTGGAATACCTAACCCTCTCGAGGACGGCAACCACCCTAAGCGGCGGCGAGGCGCAGAGGATTAGGCTCGCCACCCAATTGGGTAGCAAACTAACCGGAGTCCTCTACGTGTTGGATGAACCCTCCATAGGACTCCACCCGAGGGATACGACAAAACTTATAAACACCCTTAGGGGTTTGAGGGATTTGGGAAACACCGTTGTGGTTGTGGAACACGACCCCGAGACCATCGAGAGCGCCGACTACATCGTAGAGCTGGGACCCGGCGCCGGTTATAGGGGTGGCGAGGTGGTCGCGACGGGAACGGTCGAGGAGATAAAGAAAAACCCCAAATCGTTAACGGGGGCGTATTTGAGCGGTCGCCTAAAAATCGAAGTTCCCAAAAAGAGGAGAGCCCCTTCGGGGAAATTCTTGAGGATAGTAGGCGCGAGGGAGCACAACCTAAAGAATATCGACGTCGAAATCCCCCTCGGATGTTTTGTGGCGATAACCGGCGTCAGCGGTAGCGGAAAATCGACCTTAATCTACGACATCCTTTGGAAAGCCGCCAAGAAGCGCTTTTACAAATCGGCGGAAGAGCCGGGCGAGCACGACCGTATAGAGGGGTGGGAACACATCGACAAGGTGATAAATGTCGACCAATCGCCGATAGGCAGAACGCCCCGCTCCAATCCGGCAACCTACACCAAAATTTTTGACACAATTAGGCAGCTCTTCGCCTCCACCCCCGAGGCTAAGGCGCGCGGATGGAAACCGGGGAGGTTCTCTTTCAACGTCAAAGGCGGCAGATGCGAAGCCTGCCAAGGGGAGGGGGTCGTAAAGGTTGAAATGCACTTTTTGCCCCCCGTTTACGTAACTTGCGAGGTTTGCAAGGGAACCCGCTACAACGCCGAAACCCTCGAGGTCAAATATAAGGGCAAAAATATCGCCGAAGTCTTGGATATGACTATAGAGGAAGCCTACGAGTTTTTCAAAAATGTCCCCTCCCTCGAGAGGAAATTAAAACTGCTCCTCGATGTGGGATTGGGTTATCTGAAGTTGGGACAGCCCGCCCCCACCCTAAGCGGGGGTGAGGCGCAGAGGATAAAACTAGCCCGCGAGCTGTCCAAAAAGGACACCGGCAGAACCCTTTATTTACTCGACGAACCTACAACCGGTCTCCACACCGACGACGTGAAAAAGTTAATAAACGTCCTCCAGAGGTTGGTCGATAAGGGAAACACCGTAGTTGTTATAGAGCACAACCTCGACGTGATTAAGAGTGCCGACTGGATTATAGACCTGGGTCCCGAGGGGGGAGATAAAGGGGGCGAAATTGTTGCCACAGGCACACCCGAAGAGGTCGCAAACAACCCCAAAAGCTGGACGGGGAGATATTTAAAAAAGGTTCTTGAAGGGTAAATAAATTTTTTGCTTTCCCTTTCTGGTTAAAAAAAACAAATGTTTCCACCTTTGGTTTTGTTTTTTTATTCACCTTTTAACGGAAAAAGCACCTCCATACTAGACTCCTTTTGATGATAAATACCTCTGCAGGTCTATACTCAATTCACCTTGAAAGGAAAAAAATTGAATCTTTCCAACTGCGGTTGGCGAATAAAATTAAATTGGCATGGGAAAAAAGTCGAAAAAGCTTATTGCAGATTTCTTTATGCTTATGGCATTGACCACTTCGGTTAGCTATATAGCACACCCGAGCATATATGAGCTTATAACAGCTGTAACTTTAAATCTCGTGGCAACAATTTTAAAAATAGGAACCAGAGGCTTGTTAAATATCGAATACCTCGCCACCAGTATAGTTGCGGATATCCACCTAATACCCGCACTTATCGTCCAGAGCACCGGCGATTTGGCGGAAGCCGTTTCCCTCGTTTGGGGTGCCGTTGTTGCAAACATTATTTCCATAGTCATAATGCTTATTGAGGCTATACTCGGAAGCTTCGCAGAAGAGGAGGAAGAGGAGTTTTAATTTCTTCCCCTTCCCTTTACCCTTTAGTAATTTTTTTGATAAATTTCATTCCCAGAGACAAAAATTTATTGTTCTATCTTTAACCTGAAGTTGTTTTCTGCAAAAAATTTGCAAAAGGAGGGAAAAGCCATGAAAAAAGTATTAACCTCGCTTCTAATAGCGGGAACCGCCGTTGCGTGCAGTATAGGAACTCCCGCAACCGCAAACGCAGTTGCCCCTCAAACCTCCACCAATCAAAATGTTTTTGTTCCCAAAATAGGTGAAAAATTCCCCAAAATGGTGGTTCAAACCACCCACGGAAAAATCGTTCTTCCCGACTACTATGTGGAACAGGGTAAATGGTTTGTTCTATTTTCCCATCCTGCGGACTTTACCCCCGTGTGCACCACGGAGTTTGTCAGCTTCCAAAAACACTACAAGGACTTTAAAGCTCTAAACACCGAACTCATAGGTCTATCGGAAGACCAAGTTTGGTCTCATATGAAGTGGGTCGAGTGGATTAAGAAACACTTCGGGGTAAAAATAGAGTTTCCCATTATTGCCGACGTCGGCGGTAAGGTCGCCAAAACCCTCAATATGCTTCCCGCCAATAATTCCGATACCGTAAGGGCTGTCTTTGTAGTTGACAATAAAGGTATTATTAGGGCAATACTCTACTATCCCCAATCCAATGGTAGAAACATACCCGAAATCGTCCGTCTGGTTAAAGCACTTCAAACCACCGACGAATACCACGTGGCTACTCCCGCAAACTGGTATGCCGACAAGATTAAGTGGACGGGTCCCGAGGTGTTTAACGGCAAGGACTACGTGATTATTCCTCCTCCCACCAGCGAGGAGCAGGCTAAACAGAGACTCGAAGGTGCAAAACAGGGTCTTTGGAAATGCGCCGATTGGTGGTTCTGTTATAAATCCCTACCCCAAGGGTTCTAAAAATTTCTTTTTTCTTCCTTTTAAGTCCTTCCACCTTAAATACGTCCTCTTGGAGGATATACCCAACTTTTCTTTAAATCTCTATAGGTGCGTATTCTTTTAACTTCCTTATGCTGGAGAGAACGCCCCTTTACGGGATACACAAAGAGGTCGGTGCGAAGTTCGTCCCCTTCGCCGGTTGGGAGATGCCGGTTCAGTTCTCCTCCATCTTGGACGAGGCTAAAGAAGTCCGCCGAGGGGTTGGAGTATTCGACGTCTCCCACATGGGGAGGATATTTGTCGAAGGTTCCCAGGCGGAGGAGTTTCTCGAATACCTCACCACCAACAGTGTGAAAAGGTTAAATCCCGGCGATGTTCAGTATTCCCTAATCCTCAACGAGAGGGGTGGAACGGTAGACGACATAACCGTTTACAGGTTTGGGGATAACCGCTTTATGCTCTGCGTCAACGCCGCCAACCGCCAAAAGGTCTTAAGGCATATGGAAAACCTCGCAAAGGGCTACGACGTGAAGATAGAAGACCGCAGTAAGGAACTGGTTCAGTTAGCGGTTCAGGGTCCCAAGGCGGTTGAGGTTGTGGAAAAGTTCTTCCCCGGTGTGGGAGAGCTAAAGTTTTACACCTTCAAAACCTTCGGCGATACCGTTGTCTCCAGAACCGGATACACCGGGGAGGACGGGTTTGAGATTTACATCCCCGTTGAGGAGGGGAAAAAACTCTACAAAGACCTTTTGGAGGAGGGGGTCAAACCCTGCGGTCTCGGAGCGAGGGATGTCCTTAGGATAGAGGCGGGCTATCCCCTCTACGGACACGAGCTTTCGGAGGAACTCGACCCCCGTGAGGCGAACCTAAAACGCTTTATAGACCTCCAAAAGGAATTCTTCGGAAAGGAGGGGCTCTTTTCGAGGGGTGAACCTAAAAGGAGACTCCTCGGGTTGGTTTTGGAGCAGAGGAGGATAACCCGCCAGGGGGACAAAGTTTTTATAGAAAATACCCCCGTAGGGGAGGTAACCAGCGGAACTTTCTCACCCAATCTGGGGAAATCCATCGCTCTGGCGTTCCTCCAAAGGGGTATAGAAAAGGGTTCCACCGTGGAGGTCGAGATAAGGGGTAAAAGGCTAAAGGCGGAGGTCGTATCGCCGAGATTTATCGACAATACACCAAGAAGAAGGAAAAAGTGATATATCCCCGCGCGAAGCGCGGGCTTTTTCCTTTCCCTAAAATCTACCACTATGTTAACAATCGGTAGGCTCCTGCTCTTGGGGGGGGTGGTCGGAAATATTTTTGCCGTTGGCATAAAGGATATAGAGAAATTTTTCAACGCGCAGGGTTCCCTAATAGCGGAGGTGGGACCCTATCTCTATTCCTGCGATAGAGGTTTACCCTCCTTTAGAGTGGATTTTCCCGTTTCCATTTATAGGGGTGAATACGTTAAAAATCCCTTAACGGGAAAGAAAACTTTTGTAATCCTTTCCCAAACGGGTCAAGGTGTGGTGGTTCAAAGCTTTAAATCGAATTCCATAATCCGCATTACCGAGGACAACGGGGTAAAGGTGGGCGATATAGCACGTCTAAACTACAGAAAGATTTGCTTTAAGGGTTCCGATTACGCCTTTTCAAAGCTCCAAAACGCCCTTCCGGTTGTGAAAACCGACAATATCGCCGCCTGCAACTGGGCTGTCGAGGAAACCCCCCAAGGTTATCGGATACTCTTTAGGGGTAGGGAAGTGTTTTTTACCTCCAAAGGTAAAGAGGAAGCGGTTGAATCCATCCCCATCAAAAGGGTTAGCCTCCATCAGCTTAACCTGTTTGTTAAAGCTATCGAGCTTAAAAGTTTCAACGATATCCCCGTAGGGGTGGACAGCGTTTCCGTTTCCAAAGGGGTGAACTTTATAGCGGTTGGATTTGACGGCGATATCAAACTCTATCAAATCGTTGGCAACTCGTTAACACCTTTGGGAGATTTACCCACCCCCAACGGCAAGCTGGTGGGTATCCGCATGGTGAGCGTCGGGGGAACGGTTTACATCCTCGGAAACGCCCTAACGCCCGACGCGCAACCGGTCTCCTTCGTGGCGAAATTGGTCGGAACAAACCCGGTTGTGGTGAAAAGCGATATTCCCTACCTCTTCGGGGTTTTGAGGAAGGGGGACAAACCCCTCGTCGTGGTTCAGAAGTTCGACGGCTCCTTTGGGGAGACCTACAAATTCGACCTAAACCGCCTAAAGGTTGGGGAAAAGTTGAAGACCCCCGAAGGGTTTAGGGCTGATACCGCCATCCTCTCGTCGGACGGGAAGTTGGTCTTTATAGACAGCGGCGGGATTTTGAGGATTTTCGAGGGTTCCTTTAAAGGGGGTTTCAAACACGTGGTTGACATCGAGGGGAACTTCGGAAAATCCTACACCGCCGTTGGGGTTCCCTCTCCGGTCGGCGACACCACTTTGAGGAAGGTATTCTTCCCCCCCCACCCGGTGGAGGTTCAACTCTTCGGCTTTAAAGGTTTCCTCGTCGCGGAGAACGAGAGTGAGCAAATAGTTCCCCTCCTGGGAGGAAAGTTGTTGAAGTTCCGCGGTGGGAAGTTGGTATTTGTAGCCCAAACCGAAAGGGGTCTCTACGAGAAGAAGACCCTAAGGGGTTTTGTGTTCGAGGACGCCCTTCAGGGGATAGCGGTTGACGGAAATGGAACACCCTTTGCGGTTAGCGGTTACAAAAACCCCTTCCTCTTCCAAAAGGGTGGTAAGATTTACAGACTAGAATTTAGGTATTTTTAAGCCATGCCCGGACTATTAAACACCGTTTTGGAGAAATTGCGGGACATATACGCCCGCCTCGAGAGTCCCGCCCTCAAGGAGGTTGTCGAGAGGGCGGAACTCGAGGAATACGAGGACAAGGTGGTAGTCCGGGTTCCCGACGAGTATTGCAAGTTTGCCTTTTTGAAGGAGATTTACCCTCTGATAAAGAGGGAACTCGACGTCTCCCTCATCGTCCTCACCCCCTCCGAGGACGTTATTTTCGAGCTAAGTCCCAAATACACCTTTAAGAACTTCATAGTGGGTAAGGGCAACCTCCTGGCGGTGCGCGCCTGCCAGGTGGCGGTCGAAAACCTCCGGAAAAAGAGTATCCCCTACAACCCGATATTTATCTACGGGAGGGTTGGCGTCGGTAAGACCCACCTTCTGCAGGCTACCGGTAACCGAGCCCTCGAGAGGGGCTTTAAGGTGGTCTATAGAAGTTCGATAGACTTCGCCGAGGAGGTCGTCAGCGCCATAAAGGAAAACTCCCTCCCCTATCTGCGGGATTTCTACAAAAATGTGGATGTCCTCCTCATAGACGACATCCAATTCATGGCGGGTAAAGAGCGCACCCAACTGGAATTTTTCAACATCTTCAACCACCTCTATCAGAACAACAAGCTGGTGGTGATAGCGAGCGACCGACCGCCCAAAAAGCTCAAGGACGTTATGGACAGGCTGATAAACCGCTTCGAGGGCGGTCTGGTGGTGGAGCTAAAGCTCGACCGGATAACCAAGCGCGCGATAATAAAGGAGAAGCTGATAATCTACGGTCTGCCGGTTGACGACGACATCATCGAATACATAGCCGAAAACACCGGCGACAACGTGAGGGAGATAGAAGGCTTTATCGCCAAACTGAAGGCGGAAAAGGGCTTAATCTACACCCCCAAGGGGGAGGAGAAGAGGAGGGAAATACCCCCCGAAAGGGTTTTGGAAGAGGTTTCCTCCTACTACGGGTTGCCGGTGAAAAAACTCCTCCAAAAGACGAGGAATAGAAAGGTCTCCCTCGTGAGGCAAATCGCCATGTATCTAGTCCGCCAGGTGTGCGGTCTTCCCCTCGCCAAGATAGGGGAGCTCTTTGGCGTTTCCGACCACACCAGCGTTCTATACGCCATCAGGCGGGTCGAGAAGCTAAAGAGGGAAAAACCGGAAATAGGGGAAGAGGTGGAATTTCTGAAGACCAAACTACTCGAGGTTTGAAAAGTCGAAAACCTTCGATAGGTTTACCAGAGTCTGTTTGACCTCCGATAGGTATAGTTCTTCCGAAATTTCCACCCCGTAGGCGGTCTTGTAGTCGAAGGGAACCTCCTTGTGGAGAACCAAAAGGGTTTTGGACTTCAGGAGGTCAAAGGATATCCCTCTCTCCGCCGAAAGGCATCTGTTACTTTCGATTTCCCTTTTAACGGCATAGGGGGTTACCCATTTGTCTACCTTAACCGGTGCGTTTATATCCACCGCACTATCGGTGGAGGCTATTAAGACAGCGTCCTCCGGAGGGGTTTCCGAGATTTTAACCAATTCCCCGAAGAGGTTGTAAACCTCGTAGCCCCTCTCCGTTTTGAGGGCTACCGCGCCGAGGGGTAGGGGTTCGTCCAGTATGTAGAGGCTTCCGCCGTTTAGTTTGAAGAGTTCCCTCAAGACCTCAAAGAGTATCCTCCTCTTGGTTTCCCTCTTTTGGGACTTGAAGAAGACCTTGACCTCCCTGTCGGGGAGTAGGTGGTATTTGAGACCCTTAAGGGTCTTCCTAATTTTTTCGAGACCTTCGAGGGAGTTTATCACCTCGGTGAGCTTCTCCCCTTCAGGGTAGAGAATTATGTTTAAATTCGCCCCTTCGAGGGTCTCCCTATTTTCCTCCAAAAATCGGACTACACCCTCCGCCGAAGGCGGGTCTAAGACTTTAACCTTTCTGTCGTAGAGCAGCTCCTCAACCAAGACCTCCACTCCTATGTCGCCAAGGAAGAGCTTAAGGTTTTCCACAAAGTCGGCTTTTGCGTCCCTTAGGAGTTTTTTGTTCTTCTCCCCCTTTAAGGCTATGTCGATTAGGTTGACCTTAAGAGCCCCTTCGGGGGGATTGTAGACTTTGCGCTCCTCGAAGATGTATTCGATTGCGGTGTGTTCCTCTATAGGTTTATCGACCACCACGTAGGGGGAGACCTTTACCTCCTCCCACCGGAGGTCTTCCTTCTCCAATTTAACCATATAGGGTTCGAGCAGTCGGTTTATAGCCTCCCCGAAGAGGTCGACATACTTGCATATCACCTTGTTGGGGAGTCTTAGGTGCTTGAGCAACCCGGTGCGGTCTTTGTCCTTCCAACCCCTGTCGGCGGGTAGGTATATCGGAACCACCCTTTCGTGGGGAATCTCGCTTTCGAAACCTCCGTCGAAGGTGAGGAGCAGGGTATCGTCCTTAAACTCCTTCAGTCTTCCGACCCTATAGGAACCCTTTACACGGAAGGCGAAATGTTTTTTTAGCGTTTCGGGGGAAAATCTCTTGGCAAATACCTCAAAGGGTCTGTTTACCGCTATTCCCCCCTTGAAGGCAAGGGTTAGGTATTCGAACTTCTCCGGTTTTACCGCAAACCAGCGCCATATCTGGTATTCGACGCCCTCCTCCTCCACCTTGTAGTTTAGACCGGTCTCGTGGAGGAATTTGAGCCAAAGGCTGAGATTCCACCCCTCTTTGGTCTTTTTTCTTAGTCTCCTAAAGAGGGGGTTAGCCTTGAAGTTGGGCGACAGAACCCGGTTGAAATCGGCGGCAAAGAGCGCGAAGGCGGTATATTTCGGAAGTTTACCCTCCTCGAGGTATCCCTCTTTAATTTTTTCCACCGATTGGACTTGTTCCTTCAGTTCCTCCGGTAGGAGAGAAGTCCAATCTATATTCCCCGTCGAGTGGAGGGTGTTCCCTTCCACCCAGAAAAAGGCTTCGTCGGTGAGGGAGTTCAAAACCAGCGCGAGGTCGGTCAAAGATATATCCCCTGCGAGGGATACCTTATAGGCATAGTCCCTTATGTTGTGTATCCGCTTTATTTTGTAAACCTGCGTGGTGTATTCGTAAGCCATAAAACTCAAAAGGTAGAAATGGAGGGAGAAATGACAAGATAGGTTTTACCATTTAACTTCCATAGCCGCCATAAGGGTATCCTTGTTGTTCTTACCCGTTTGGGTGTTGGCGGAGCTTATATCGTAGTGGACGTGCTTGAACGCCAAAGCCGTTTTTACGTATTTATTCCACTCGTATTGGACACCGGCGAGTAACTGCCAGCGGTCGGCTTTGGTATAGTCGGTGGAGCTCTCCACGGAGGAGTCGAAGTTCCACCTGCCGTAACGACCGAATAGGGTGACGGGTTTGCCCATTAGGGGTTTCAGGTATAGGTCGCCATTGATGGCAAAGCCGTTATTGGTGTAGGAGCTTCCCTGCTCGGGGTCTTCGTTATCCCACACGTATTGAGCCGCCACGAGGAAGTAGCGGTTTTTATAACCGACCAAGGGGTGGATTATTGCCGTATCGGTTTCGTTGTCGTAGTTGTTGGAGATATAGGCTACGTGAAGCGCACCGAAGAGGTTTTGGGTGAAGTCGTAGGCTACCCTAGCCGCTATCGCCTTGCCGAAGTGCTTGTCGTCCTCCGTTCCGTGGTAACCCTCGCCGTTGTAAATACCAAACATGTAGGAAGCCTTTTTGTAGTTGCCCTTAAAGGCTATTCCGTAATCGGCAGATACCACAAGGTGGGCGCCGTCGGCATCCTCTATAAAAGTTTTATCGACGAAGCGGTGGAACCAGGCGTGGTGTTCCTCCCAATCTATCCAGGGTCTGTGGACGAGACCTATCTCCGTTTGAAGGAAAGGATTAATCTCCCAGTTTAGGTAGGCGTATTTAAGCCTGAAAACGTTGGACCCATCGGAAGAGGTGTATACGTCGGCGGTCAGGCGAAAGTAGTTTTTATCGCTGTTGTTGAAATACCTTCTAACCTCGAAATAGGCATCGTTAACCTTGAATGCCCCCTTCTCCCTATCGGAGGCGGTGGGAGCGTTGGAGGTGTAATCGTAGTGGATGTAAGCCTTTCCGCTAATTTTGAGCTCGGCGAGGGATTTCAACCTCTTCCAATCGGAGGAGGTGAGACTTTCACCTCCTTCGGAGGTCTTCGACTTTGCGAGATGCTCCTCGTGGAGTTTTATAAGTTTTTGAGCCTCCTCGTGGGTAAATATACCCTTAGCCTCGAGGAGTTTAACCAGGTCGGTGTAGTCGTCCGCCGAAGCCAAACCTACCAGACCCCCGAGGGAAAAGAGACTAATAGCCAAACCCTTTTTGAGGTTCATAACTTCTCTCTTTCTACCCGAAGGAGGTTAATTTTTTGTTAACCCCCGTTAGGGTCTTAGTTTGAGCTTAATAACCCGCAGGGGGTCAACCGCGGTGTCATTCAGATAAACCCCCAGGTGGAGGTGGTATCCCGTAGACCTACCGGTGGAACCGACCCTTCCGATTACCTCCCCTTGGCGGACAAACTCACCCCTTTTGACATCCACCTCCGAAAGGTGGGCGTATAGACTCATCAAACCCCAACCGTGGTCTATTATTACCGTTTTTCCCGTCAGGGGCATCCAACCGGCGTAAATCACCCTACCGCTGAGTATTGCGTAAACGGGCGTCCCCTTCGGGGCGGCAAAATCGACCCCCTTGTGGAAGCCGTGATACACGCCATTTATATACCTTTCCGACCCAAAGGGGGTGGTTATGTATTTGTAGCGCTCCAGCGGTAGGATAGCCCTCCTTTCGTAGAACCTCACGGGGGTGTAGGTCTTTAGCAACCTCCTAACGGAGGGGTATTGAAATCCCCTACCGTCGGTGGATTTTTTTCCTTTTTCCACCTCGGGATGCGAATGTTTTCCAAACCTTATCCGGGAAACCCTTACCCTCAACTTCTCCACCTTTAGTGGAACTTCCGCCAGTAGATAGCCATTCCTATATAGGGATAGGTAGATAATTCCCGACCACCAGCGGGGAACGGCAAAGGGTAGGTAATCGACCCTTTGGGGGTGAAATTGGGTAAAGACCCTTTCGGAGGAGCGGTTTTTCAACACGACCCTGTAGGTGGAATTGGAACTCAGTCCCTCACACTTTAAGAGTCCCAAATGTCCCGAAAACCCGTCGTAGGAGAGTTTGCACCGCTCCAACCCCCAAATGGGAAGGAGGAAAAGCAAGAGTAACGCCAAAAGTGCCGCCCGAAGCATTACACCTTAATAGGTTAGGGGAGAAAAGAGCCCAGCCGCTTCGCGGCTGGGGGTAAAAATTTAACCTAATGATTATCGCGATAGACGGACCCGCCGGCAGCGGTAAATCGACGATAGCCCGCCTCCTGGCTCAGAGGATAGGGTTTTTCTACCTCGATACGGGGGCGACCTACCGCGCCCTGGGTTTGGCGGTTCACCTCGCGACGGGGAAAACAGACCACTTTGCGGTCGACGAAATTCTCAAAGTCCTCGAGGAGGTCGACATAAAGGTCTCCTACGAGGGTGGAAACTTCAAGATTTTCCTAAACGGGGAGGATATAACCGACAAAATACGCACCGAGGAGGTCGGAAAATACGCCTCCCTCGTGGCTCGTCACCCGGAGGTAAAGGAGCGCCTCTTCGAGTTTCAGAGGAAATTGGTAAACAACTGCAACGCGGTGGTCGAGGGGCGCGACGCGGGTCTCTACGTCTTTCCCGATGCGGAGGTGAAGTTTTACCTGACCGCCTCACCCGAGGTTAGAGCTAAGCGGCGCCTTAAGGAGCTGGAGGAGAGGGGAATAAAAGCCTCCTACGGGGAGATACTGAAGGCAATACTCGAGAGGGACGAGAGGGACAAAAACCGCAAAGAGTATCCCTTTAAACCCGCCCCCGATGCGGTCGTTATAGACACCTCCGACAAGGGGTTGGAGGAGGTTTTCGACCTCGTTTGGGAGAGGGTCAAACCTTACCTAAACGTGTTTATAACCGGTATAGGTTCCGGTTTGGGGCTTGCCCTGGCGGAGGAATTCCTAAAGAGAGGTTATAAGGTCTTCGCCCTCTCGAGGAGGTTACCCGAAAAATTGAGGGGAAACCCCAACCTGGTTTTCGAAAGGTGCGATTTATCCGTCCACGAGGAGGTCTATTACAGGGCTATGAAACTCTTAGAGAGTGTAAACAAAACCCTCCCTTGGGTGGTGCTAAATGCGGGAGTCCTCGGCGAGTTATCGGAGATGAGAAATGTCCCCCTAAAGGGGCTAAAGGAGGTTTTCAACGTAAACCTCTGGGCGAACAAAATACTTTTCGACCTCCTCGAGGATTTGCAAAGGGAAAGAGACCTGAGGGTGGGACAGGTTATAGCCATATCGAGCGGTGCGGCGGTAAACTGCAACAAGGGGTGGAACGCCTACTCCATGTCGAAGGCGGCTTTGAACTGCATGGTAAAGCTCTACCACTGGGAGTTCGAAAGGAGCCACCTCATTTCGCTGGCACCCGGTTTAATACTCACCCCGATGCTTAAGCACATTATCGAAGGGGTAGACGCGGAGCGCTTCCCGTCGGTTAAGCGCCTCCAACAGGCACCCAAGCACACCCCCGAGAGCGCGGCAAAGATGCTACTGGAGGTATTTCCCAATCTAAACAGGTTCCCCTCCGGGGAGTTTGTGGATGTGAGGAAAGCGTTTCCCGAGATATATAGTAAATATATTTAGCGCTTATTTATTCCTTATTTTTCTTTTGCTCTCCAATAATTTCTTCATAAAGTTGCACTATTTGAGTAGCTACTGATTTTATATCAAAATTCTTAATGGTTTTTAAACAATTTAATTTATATCTTTTATATGAATCTGGACTGTTAAGTAAAGAATTTATAGCTTTTGCTAAAAGTTTAGGATTTTTAGGAGGAACTGTTAAGCCTGTTTTTCCCTTTTGGTTTACAAAAACCATCCCAGAACCAGGTATATGGGAAGTTATTAAGGGTTTTCCATAATACATTGCCTCCAATAAAACTAAACCAAAGGCCTCTGCCCGAGATATAGATGGCAAACAAAAAACATAACTAGTCTTTAAATAAGGGGTTATATCTTCTACATTTGTTAGGATAAAAACTTTATTATTTAAACGATATTTATTTATAAGTTTTCGCAAAGAATTGTATAAAGGTCCATTCCCTATTATCAGGATTATAGCATCGTTAGAAATATATTTAGCCGCTTTTATAAGATATTCAAAACCTTTATATTCAACTAACCGTCCTATACTTAATACAATTTTTTTATTCTCTTTAAGAACCTTTTCTAAAATAGAATCCTCCACCCCTAATTTATTTGTTGCACTATTTTCCAGTCTAGAAAAAGATATTCCCAGTGGGATTACTTTACATTTTTTTCGAAATTCTTGCAAAATTTCGGAAGCTTTTAAATAATTAGGCGAAGTTACTATAACAAAACTGGCTTTAGATAAAACTTTTTTTTGTAAAAAACGATAAGGAATATATAGAAAATTTTTTCTCACTACATCGGAATGCCAATGAATTACAATAGGCTTTTTTGCAAAAAGTGATATAAGCTCCCCCAAGGGATTTGGAGAATGCAGATGAATTATATCATAATTTTTATAAATTTTAAAAAAAAAAGAGGTATATTTAAAGGAAATTGGGGCAGTATTAATCTTAAAGTTAACTTTACTTTTAAAAATTTTAAATTTATTAAATTCTAATATTTTACTTTCTTTATTAAAGCAAAGTATATCAGCTCCAACCCCAAGATTATTTAATTCTTTAACTAGATCAAAAGTAAAAGTTTCTATCCCCCCTTTATAAGGGGGGCAATACTTTGTCAAATGTAAAACTTTCATAGCTTAATCTTTATTATTAAATAACCTTTCAAATAGATTCATCCACAAATGGGCTATAGATGTTATTGTGTATTTTTCTGTATATTTAAAAGCTTTTAATCCTAATTCTTGTTTTAAAGATGGTTTTTTAAACAATAAAAATAATTTATCCGCTATATCATAAGGGTCGTAAGGATTTGCATATAAAGCGGAATCACCCATCACCCATCTATGAGTAGGGATATCGGATACTACACTTGGCACATAACATCTTGCCGCTTCAACTGGCGCATATCCAAAACCTTCCATAGATGAAGGAAAACACACGCAATAAGCATGAGAATAAAAGATTCTTAACTCGTAAGGTTTCACATATTCTAAATGAATTAATTCTCCTTTCTTTAAATAGGGTAAAAACTCCTTAACAATATTTTCATATTTCCATCCCAATTTACCTATAAATATAAGTAAAGGTTTAGCAGTAGATTCTTTTTTCAATTTCGCTTTTAAAATATCAAAAGCTGTAAGTATATTAACATGATTTTTCCGAGGTTCTATAGTTGAAACTGTTAAAATTATTTCTCTATTATTTATCTTTTGTATAACACTTTTAGGTAAAAATTTTCTACTTACAGAACTTAATCTTTTTTCAGTGTATTTTTTTAATAAAATTTCATTCTTTTCTAGAAAGTAAATATCGGATACAGGACAAGGTATAGTGTAAGTTCTCTTTTCTAAAGAGGGATAAATATCTAATAAAGTTTCCCTTGTGGGTTCTGAATTACAGACAAAATAGGCATCTCGCAAATTAGATTCCACAGCCCTTTTGTGAAATTTAGCATGATTTCTATGGTCGTTAATTGTATAAGTATCCGTAAGAGGAATAGCATCGTGATATCTTACTATTTTTTTTGTTGATTTTGGTACCTTTATCCCTATAGGATAGGGAAGTATTAAAAAATCCCCATTTAAGTTCATAAAAGGAGGGGGTAGTTTTAATAAGGTTAATATCTGTAGAAGAACCCAGGAAATATTGGAAAGATAAAATTTAGAGTCTTTAACTAAATTTATATCTTGAGGGGACAAAGTCTTAGAAAAACCCAAGTCCCATAAAACCCTCCATAATAGTTTTGTATCTATGGGTTCCAATTTGATTTTTCTTTTAAAAAATGTCAGCAAAAATTTTAACCTTTCTTGTATTGAAATTTTATCCTGAGCTAGGTCTGAAAAAAATAAACTTTGCTTATATAGTTTTTCAGCCCTATCTTTTTTATAAGTTGGAAAATAGCCGATAGGCTTATGAGGAGTTATAATGGAAGCGAAATCTATCTCTTTATCTATCTCTTTAAGAGAAGAAAATACTTTAAATAATAATCTAGTCTCATTAGGTATACCTGCATAACTATGAGGTGGAAAGGCCGTTCCTATTTCCAAAAAAACAGAAGGTTTATACATTCAAATTCCTCCTCAACATCGATTGTAGTTATCTTCATGTCGAATAATATCATCCTCACTTAAAATAGCTCCCGTTTGAACTTCAATAAGTTTTAAAGGTTCCTTTCCTATATTAATTATTCGATGTTTTTTATTTGCAGGAATGAAAACATTATCATTGGGTTTTACCTCTTTTTCTTGTAAGACACCCTCCTCATCTTCCACAATTACTTTTCCGATACCCTTAACTATAATCCAGTGTTCATTTCTATATTTATGAGTTTGTAAACTTATAGCTTCTCCTGGATTAATAACTAATTTTTTAACTAAAAAACCATCTTCCGAATCTATTACCTTATAGTAACCCCAAGGTTTATAATTCTCTATTGGATTATCCAATATTCTCTTTGTATCTTGATCCTTTTTTAGGATAGAAACTAAATCTCTCACTTTTTGACTGCTTCCGCGCGCAATGAGAAGTAAAAAATCTTCAGTATCTATAACTAGTAAATTATTAACATCTATACCTCCAATATATTTCTTTTTATTTTTGCTGAAAAAAAGATTATTTGAAGAATTAATAGTAACCACAGGAACTGTAGCAGCATTTCCATTTTTATCTTTATCTAAGACTTCATAAATGCTATCCCAGCTACCGATATCAGACCATACAATATCTTCCATTTTTACAGCTAAGATATTTGAAGTTTTTTCCAAAATACCATAGTCTATGGAAATATTTGGGAGCTTGGAAAAATTAAGTTTAAAATCTTCATAATCTAAAGAAGAAATGAAATTAAATATTTCTGGCAAAAACTTATAAAAATCATTTAGAATTCTTTCTATAGAAAAAGAAAAGATACCCATATTCCATAAATAATTTCCGCTCTTTATAAATGCCTTTGCTTTATCTAATGAAGGTTTTTCGAAGAAATTTTCAACATAAAAAATATTCTTATCCAATGCTTTTCCTAAACGGATATATCCGTATCCTGTTTCAGGACGGTTAGGCGGAATACCATACGTTATAAAGAAACCTCTCCTAATATAAGGCAAACTTTCTAAAATACGCTGTTTATAATTATCTATAGGATAGATTAAATGGTCTGCTGGAAACACTATAACTTCTTCTTTTACAGATACTTTTAATCTATCTAATAGATACTTAATACTTAAAGCTATTGCTGGAGCAGTATTTTTACTATCGGGTTCTGAAATAATTATAGGCAATTCGCTCGCAATTTGTTTTAATTGTTGTTGTATTAAGGGAAGGTATTTATCATTTGTGCTAATGATAATATCCGCGGGATTCTTTACTATATCTAAAGCCCTTTCAAAGGTTAATTGCAAAAGCGATTTATTGTTTGATAGTGATAAAAACTGCTTGGGATAGTTTTCCCGGGATAAAGGAAATAAACGATTCCCCTTTCCACCGGCTAAAATTATGATTTTCATCTTTTTTAATACCTCCTCAAATTAGGATATTCTTAAAAGGTACTTTCTAAGTAGGGGGAATATAATATTCTAAGGTTTTAGAAATGAAAAAAAATATAATTAATTATTATTCCCTGAGATATATATGGGATTTGATAGTTATTTTAACTTTAAAGGAAATAAAAGTTAAATATAAAAGAAATCTCTTAGGTTTTTTTTGGTCCATTCTAAACCCTTTACTTTTAACTTTAGTATTTATTATTGCTTTTAAGGGTGTATTAAAAATACATATAAATAATTACTTACTATTTTTAATAACCGGTTTATTTCCGTGGCAATGGGTTACTAATGTTATATTATCGGCTCCCAATATATTATTAAGTAACGCTTCTATTATAAAGAAGATAAAATTCCCTTATGAAATACTTCCTCTTGCACTTACTTTAAGTGAAGGAATTCATTTTTTACTATCATTACTAGTTTTAATAATAATAGGCCTGTTTTACAATTTAAAACCTTCAATTAATTGGTTATGGGGAATTCCTTTGTTACTCCTAGCCCAAGGTATTTTAATATATGGATTAGCTTTAATAATATCTTCTATCAATCTTTTTTTTAGAGATCTTGAACGAATAGTTCAAGTTTTTATGACTATGCTTTTTTATTTAACCCCCATTTTATATGATATAAAACATATTCCTCAAAAATATATTATTTTCTTTGCTTTAAACCCGTTCTTTGGAATTATTTATGAGTGGCGAACCTTATTATTAAAGGGATACCTTGATATTAAAATTTACATTTTATATTTATTATACTCCCTACTAATATTTATAGTAGGCTTAAAAATTTTTAGAAAACTTTCAAAAAAATTTGCTGAGGCTCTATAAAATGGTTAAGGACTATATAATAACTTTTGAAAATGTTACCAAATGGTATCCCCTTTATAATGTTTTTTCACAAGGTTTCAAAAGTTTTATTTTGAATTTCAAAAACTCCTTGCAAAATTTAAAGAAGAAAAAGGTGGTATTAAACAATATCTCTTTTTCTTTAGAAAAAGGGGAATGTTTAGGTATTTTGGGTAGAAATGGAGCTGGAAAAAGTACATTGCTTGGTCTTATAGCTGGTGTTTTACATCCAAACAAAGGCAAAGTAAAAGTTAAAGGAAAAGTATTACCTTTATTGGAATTAGGAGCCGGATTTCATCCAGAATTAACGGGAAGGGAAAATATTTTTTTAAATGCCACTTTATTAGGAATGACTAAAAATAAAATAAAAGAAAGAATTGATGACATAATTAAATTTTCCGAATTAGAAGATTATATAGACCAACCTTTGCGAACATATTCTTCCGGTATGATTACAAGATTAGCATTTTCTATATCTATATTTATAGACTCAGATATAATTCTGCTAGATGAAATATTAGCTGTAGGAGACTTTAGATTTCAAGAAAAGAGCTTTGAAAAAATCTTAGAGCTTAAAGAGCAAGGTAAAACTATTATATTTGTATCCCATAATCCTGCTGATATAAAAAAATTATGCTCAAAAGCTCTATGGCTTGAGAATGGTAAAATAAAAATGTTCGGAAATGTCGAACAAGTTTTGGAATCTTATGTAGAAATGTTATAAATACATGCAACTTAAGTTATTTTTATTAGGCTTTATATATTCCATACTTCTTTTTTATCCATTTTACTTACTTCATTCCCCCTCTCCCGAAGGGGCTAAGATTTCCTTTCAAAAGGTGGAAATTCCTCAAGAGCCAAAGCCCGGAAAGCCCACCAACAAGCCGCTGGTCGTCCGTTTGGCGGGAGACCCGAAGACTTTAAATCCCGCCCTCGTTCAGGAAACGACTTCCTCGGCTGTTATAGGCGACCTCTTCAGCGG
>JALVTI010000126.1 GCA_027035985.1 Aquificales bacterium
ATTAGAGGAATTAATTATCAACCTCCTAGGGGGAGGGTGAAAATTAAACAACGATGGGAAAGCTGCTTATAAGGGGTGGTTACGTCGTCGACCCCTCCCAAAATTTCGAAGGGATAGCCGATATCCTCGTGGAAGACGGAAAAATTTCCAAGATAGAGAGAAATATCCCCCCTACGGGGGAGGAAATTATCGACGCCTGCTCTATGGTGGTCGCCCCCGCATTTGTAGACCCCCACGCCCACCTGAGAGACCCCGGTTTTACCCACAAGGAGGATATAGAGAGCGGTAGCCGCGCCGCCGTTTTCGGTGGCTTTACGGCGGTCGTCTCGATGCCAAACACCAATCCGGAAACCGACAACCCCGCCCTAATCGAATATCAACGCCTGAAGGCTGAGAGGGTTGGCTTAATCCGCCTCTACCCCGCAGGGGCTATAACCAGGGGTAGAGAGGGCAAGGAGCTGACCGAATTCGGCACGCTCAAGGGGGCGGGGGCGATAGCGCTGACTGACGACGGGACGACCCCTACCGACGAAGCCCTTTTGAGAACAGCCTTCGAGTGGGCTGCAGACCTCGACCTGCTTATAGAAGACCACGCCGAACTTCCGTCTCTGTCGGCGGGTCATATAAACGAGGGGAAAATATCTGACCTACTCGGTATCGCGGGCAGAAACAGGAGTGCCGAGGCGATAGCGGTCGCAAGGGATGGCTATCTGGCGCAGATAACAGGCGCGAAGGTTCACGTACAGCACATCACCGCAAAGGAGACCGTAGAACTTCTAAAACTCTTTAAGGAAAAGGGGGTAAGGATAACCGGCGAGGTGAACCCGAACCACCTGCTCCTTACGGAGGAAGATGTTTTGAAATACGGTTCCCTCGTAAAGGTAAATCCGCCCTTGAGAACCGAAGGGGATAGGAAGGCTTTAATAGAAGCCTTAGCCGAAGGGGTGATAGACTGCATCGGAACCGACCACGCGCCCCACGCCCCTTGGGAGAAGGACAAACCGCTCGACCAAGCGCCTCCCGGAATGCTCGGATTTCAGGTGGCTCTACCAGCCCTTGTTAGGCTCTACAACGAGGGATATATAACCCTTAAGCGGTTGGTCGAAGTCCTATCCACCTCCCCGGCGAAAATTTTGGGACTCTACCCCGAATTGGGGACTTTGAAGGTGGGAACCCCCGCCGATATCGTTATCTTCGACCTGAAACACGAGTGGATCTTTACCGAAGATATAAACCCCTCGAAGAGCACAAACTCGCCCTTCCTAAACCAGAAGTTGGTGGGAAAGGTCTTTTACACGATAAAAGGGGGAGAGGTGGTTTACCGTTACAGGGGATAAGGTTTCCCCTCCCCTTTAGCGGCATCTGTTTGGACTTAACAACCTGTCGAGGATTATCGCGGCGGCGTTTCTCACCGACAGGTGGTTCCAATCTCCCGCACCCATAATGGGTTCGAGAATGTAGTCGAAAGTCTCCATCAGGTCGGGAACTATTCCGTGTCCCGTTCCGAGGATTATCAAAAAGTCCCTATTCCTCTCGGTGTGTATCTTCTCCGAAAGCTCCCCGAAGGTTATCGTGTTGGGATATTTCCTCGCGGAGGTTCCTACCAGTATAGGTTCTTTCCCCCTTTTGGAGGCGACATCCTCTATCACCTCGTCGAGAGTATAGACCACCTTTACCAGCGAGACGGCATCTCTACGGGTCGGGTTATCCTCCCCGCCTTCGCCCAGCCAATAGTCGATTTGACGCTTAATAATCTCCTGCTGTGCCTCCAGGGGCTGGACTATGTAGTAGGTGTTTATTTCGTAAGTTCTAGCCGGTCGGGCTATGTCGTGGAGGTCTAGGGGGGTAAAGGAGGTAATAATCGGGGTTTTTTTATCCTTTCCCAAAACGGGCCAGTGTAGGAGGGCGAGGAAGACGTTTTCATTTTTGGGTTTGTATTCCATCGAAGGTTTAAAGTCTACCCATCAAACGTTCTATCCGTTTCAGTCTCTTATCCAGCGGTGGATGGGTTGAAAAGAGATTTCCAAAGAAGCCGACGATACCGAAAGCTCTCATGCCCCGCGGGAGGGATGTGTATTCCCTTTCAATAGTTTGGAATTTCTTCAACGCGCCGTAGAGCTCGTATGCCTTTCCAAGTTTGGCGGCGTAGGCGTCGGCGCGGTATTCCCTCCAACGGCTGTAAAACATGGCTACCAGAAAGGCAACCGATTGGAGAAGCCACTCTATAGGTCTTAACAAGAAAACTAAAAACTCCTTATCCCTTAGTAGGAAAATCAGGGCTAAAAACCTCGTAAAGGTGAAGGAAAGCGCGTTTAAAGTTCCCCACAGAAGTGTTGCGGTAAGGTTATCCCTAAACTTCAGATGGGCTATTTCGTGGGCGAGGATACCCTCTATTTCTCCGGGGGTCATGATATCGAAGAGGTAAACCGAAAGGGCTATCAGTCCCCTTTTTCCGCTTAGACCGGTCGCAAAGGCGTTAATGGGTCCTTCGTAAACCCCAACTTTTGGAGTTTTTATTCCCGCCTTTTGGGAAAGTTCTTCTACCTTTTTAAGGAGAAAAAGTTCGACTTCATTTGTCGGTTTTTCAACAATTCTAATTCCGAAATTTTTAATAGCCCACTTTTTGGAGAAGAGAAGGTTTATTAACCCCACCGAGGTGCTAAACAGAAGCGACCCCAAGAGGAGGAAAATTAAATATTGGAAATCCAACTCAATTTTTAAAAAATTTGCCAAACAGAGTATTGACAAACCGACCGATGCCGCCAGAGCGGTGTTAAACAGGAGAAAAAAGAAAAAATTCATGTTAAAAACTCCAACAAAAACATTATAGGAAGGGTTGTTAAACCACAAAAGCAAATAAAATTTGCTCAAAAGCCATCTGTTAAAATTTCACTTTCGGTATGTCCGAAGAAAAAAAGAATAAAAAGGAAGAAGGTTATACAGCCGAAGCGATAAAGGTTGTTTCCGGTTTAGAACACGTCCGCCTCCGCCCCGCCATGTATATAGGGGACACAGGCGAGAGGGGTATGCACCACCTGCTGTGGGAGATTTTGGATAATGCCGTCGACGAGGCTATGGCGGGGTACGCGAAGAATATTGAGGTTATACTTCACCCCGACAATTCCGCCACCGTTATAGACGATGGTAGAGGCATACCGGTGGATATACACCCCAAGGTTGGAAAACCCACCGTTGAGGTGGTCTTTACCGTTTTGGGGGCGGGCGGAAAGTTTGAAAAGAAGGCTTATAAGTATTCCGGAGGTCTCCACGGGGTTGGCGCCTCCGTGGTAAATGCCCTTTCGGAGTGGCTGATAGTCGAGGTTTACAGGAATGGAAAGATATACCGCCAGGAGTATAGGAGGGGTAAACCTATAACGTCCGTCGAGGTTGTGGGAACGACCAAAAGAACCGGAACGAAGGTAACTTTTAAGCCCGACCCCGAATTTTTTGGCAACAAGAAGTTTAAGTTCGATATAGTTGACAAGCGGATAAGGGAGCTTGCCTACCTCAATCCGGGGGTTCGCTTCAGACTCACCGACGAGAGAATCAATAAGGAGGTTGAATACAAGTTCGACCGCGGCATAGAGGAGCTGGTTCGTCACCTCGCCGAAATAAAGGAACCCCTATTCGACAGGGTTATAAGGATTCAGGGGGAGAAGGACAACGTCCTAATAGACATAGCCTTCCAGTATGTAAGGGATTACCGCGAACTTATAGAGAGCTTCGTAAACAACATAAAGACGGTCGATGGGGGCACCCACGTAAGCGGATTCCGCGCCGGTTTGACAAAGGCGGTCAACCGCCTGGTGGATACCCTCAAACTGACAAAGGAGCTCAAGGAGAGCTTTACCGGCGAAGACCTCCGCGAGGGACTTGTCGCCGTCGTATCGGTAAAGGTACCCAACCCCCAATTCGAGGGACAGACCAAGGGAAAGTTGGGTAACCCCGAGGTCAAGCGTATCGTCGAAAGCGTCGTCTACGACTACCTGGTTAAGTTCTTCGACAAACACCGCGACATTTTGAGGGTAATAGTCGAAAAGGCTATTGAGGCGGCTCTCGCCCGTAAGGCGGCGCAAAAGGCTAAGGAACTGGTACGCAGAAAGTCTCCCCTCGAGGATACCACCCTCCCCGGAAAGTTGGCCGATTGCTCCGAAAAAGACCCCGCAAAGTGCGAGCTGTTTCTCGTCGAAGGCGACAGCGCCGGCGGCAGCGCGAAGCAGGGAAGGGATAGGCGAACGCAGGCGATATTACCCTTAAGGGGAAAGATAATCAACGTCGAAAAGGTCAGGGTTGATAAGGTTCTCTCCAACGAGGAGGTTAAGGCTATAACCTCCGCCCTAGGTTGCGGAATAGGGGATGCGATAAACCTCAAAAACTTGCGCTACCACAAAATTATCATCATGACCGACGCCGACACCGACGGTTCCCACATAAGGACCCTGCTCCTAACCTTCTTCTTCCGTTTCATGAGACCGTTGGTGGAAAACGGACACGTCTACATCGCCCTTCCCCCCCTCTACAGGGTTAGGAAGGGGAAAAAAGACTTTTACATAAAGGATGACGAGGAACTGGAGAAATTCCTAAAGGAGGAGGTCGTATACAAAAGCGGAAAGGTTATCCTACCCGACGGAAAAACCCTAACCGAGGGTGAGCTGTTGGCGTTCCTTAACAGAGCCGAAGAGCTGGAGGAGGCTTACAAATCGCTCAAGACCAAGATAGGGGACGAAGACCTCTTAAACGCCGTTATAGACCTCGGTTTGGAAATAGAGAGGATGTCCGATAGGAGTTACGTCGAAGAAAAGGTAAACCTCCTAAAGAAGAAATTGGGCGATAGGTTCACCTTTAGGGTGGAGAAGGAGGAGGATAAAGACCTCTACAGGATAGCGGCTATGGATAACGACACCTACGACGTTTACCTCATAGACAGTTCCTTGGTGGATAGTATCTCCTACGAACTCCTGCGGGAGGAGGCTAAAAAAATTAAATTCCCGATAATCTTTGAAGTGGATAAAAAGGTTTCCGAGATAACCAACTTCGGGGAGATAAGGGAAAAAATCCTTTCGACGGCGAAATCGACACTCGAAATACAGCGCTACAAGGGGTTGGGTGAGATGAATCCCGAACAACTTTGGGAGACCACCATGAACCCCCAAACCCGTAGGCTTATGCAGGTTACTGTTGAGGATGCCGCCGAGGCGGATGAGATTTTCTCAATACTTATGGGTGAGAACGTGGAGCCGAGGCGTAGGTTTATAGCCAAATACGCCAAAGAGGTTAGAAACCTCGATATTTAAGGATTTTAGGATTGTCTATGTTGTTCCTCCATTATTTTTTCATAAATTTTCAAAACATTTTCATTTTTAGTATTAAATGTATATGAAAAACCCACCGAAAAATCATCTTCATTAAACCTAACGGGGATAATATCCACTTCGTAACACTCCTTAAGGTTTGGAAATTTGATAACAGCACGAGCTATGGGTTTAATCCCCAATTCGTTACAAATTTCATTAAATAAATTGAAATCCCTTTTAGAAAATTGAGCTCTAAAACCTCCCAAGGAGAAATCTCTTAAAATTCCTGCAAAAGATTTGTTTAAATCATCTATAAAAACCCCTACGGGAATATATATTCGATTGATTATTAACCTGTTAAATTTTCGTTGCGGAGGAGCTTTATCCTTAATGGAAACAATTACAGTTTTACCATCTATTGACTCAACAACTCCTATAAACTTTTCTACCCCTTTTGTGGAAGGAATAATAAACTCGTAATAATCGCCTATTGAAACATTTTCCTTTTTGGAAATTATTTGTAAAATTGCCTCTTTAGAATTTAATTTTTTAGGTGTGTAAAAGAATATCTTTTTAGGAATTTCAATGTGCCTCGCTACCAAGCTCATTGTTCAATTATTTAATTTTAATTACTAATGGAAATGCTACTTTAGTCTTCGTTAAAATAGCCGCTTCGCGGAATGAATTAATTAACCTTAATTAAATTTAAT
>JALVTI010000127.1 GCA_027035985.1 Aquificales bacterium
ATTTTGATATTTGCCAGTCCTTCGGCGTTTAAAGCCCTTTTGGAAAATTTGCAAAATCGGGTGGAGGTCTTGAAAAAAAAGATAATAGTCCCGATAGGCGAAACGACCGCCGCGGCGGTAAGGGAAAGGGGATTTGAGGTTTCCTTTATACCCTCCAAGCCCGATATGGCGGTATTGGTGGAGGAATTGGCGGAGGCTCTAAATGAAGTTCTTGAGGGGAAGAACTTTAAAGGATAGCGTAACCCTTAGCGGTGTCGGCATACACACCGGAGAGGTTTCCCGCATAACGATACATCCTTCCGCAAAGCGGGGTATCTACTTTTACAAAAATGGGGTAAAGATACCAGCCCTTCACCAATATGTGGTCAACACCGTCGCCTCCACCGACCTCTGCAACGACGGAAAATGCGTCAGAACCGTGGAACATCTGATGGCGGCTTTCTACCTGCTCGGTATAGACAGCGCCGTTGTCGAGGTTGAAGGACTGGAAATACCTATAGCCGACGGAAGTGCCAAGGTATTCTTCGACCTAATAAGAGATGTCGGTATAGAGGAGCTCGACTATCTGCAGAGGTATTTCAAAATAGTTAGACCCGAAGAGGTGAGACCCAACGGAATATTTGCCCGTTTGAAGGTTTACAACGGCGAGCGCTTCGTCTACGAGGATGTTTTCAACCACCTCGGAAGGAGAAAGGCGGTTTACGAGGGGGAGGCTTGGGAAGCCCTGGTGGGGGCTAGAACCTTCTGCTACATAGAGGATGTTCCCCTGCTGTGGCTTTTGAACCTCGGAAGGGGAGGGAATCCGATTAACACCCTCCCGTTGGACGAAAATCTCTGCTATCTCGTTTACGGCGACGAACCGGTCAACCACAAGCTGTTAGACCTAATAGGCGACATAGCCCTTGTGGGGGGAAGGATTTGGGGAGAGATTTACTCCTCCGGAGGGAACCACACCCTAAACCATATGGTTAGGGAGGTTATACTGAAGGGAGGGGTTGCAAAGGAGTTTTACCCCCCTTTGGAGGTTAGGGTTTCTTAACCAATTTCGGTTTGGTGCAAAGTCTCTTATACGCCCTTTGGACTTCCTCAACCCACCTTTCCACCGGTAGGAGACCGTAATAGTAGGCTACCTTTCGGAGGGTGCAGTTTACCCTTCCCTTACAGGTTCGGCAATACATATTCCTATCGGCGAAGAATTTTTCCATTTCGGGACAACTTTCTATCAACTCCCAAACGCGGGTCTTTTCGTTAATTTCCATAAGGGGTTCTCTCTCCATCTTTTAACCTCTCACTGGTGTTAATTATTTAATACCTTAAATTGGAAAAACCTTTAAAAACCAATCCTTGAGACGGAAAATACCTAAACCCTTATGTGGGAAACCCTATTCACCTTCTACCTGCTTGTGGGTGGCGGATTGCTTTTGAAAAAACTCCGTATCTTTTCGGAAGGGGATGTGAAAGTATTTGTTAATTACATAATATATTTTGCTTTACCGATTACCATTTTGGGAATAGTTCACGAATTTAACTTCTCCTGGAAAGATTTCTTTATATTTGGAACGGCTTGGATTACCATAGCCGTAACAACCCTCTTTGTTTTCGGAATTCTTTCCAAACGTATAAGGGATAGAAGGGAGTTAAAAACCCTTTTTTTGACTATGAGCTTTGGAAACACCGCTTTTGTCGGTTTTCCCATAGCCTATTCCCTTTTTGGAGATAAAGGGTTGGCGTATGCAATACTTTACGATGTTTTGGGAAACTTTTTTGCGGTTGTAACATTTGCAATTTTTGTTATTACCGGAAAAATAGATTGGAAAACCGTTTATAAATTTCCACCTTTAGGAGGATTAATCTCCGCGTTCCTCTTAAAGGGATTACCGTTAACCTTTTTAAATCACCTCGTAGGTTTGGTAAAGGCTTCTATAACACCAACAATTGTTTTTGCATTGGGGTTGAGGTTAAACCCGCAGGGTGCCTTTTTAAATATTAAAGGAGCCCTTTTATCGGTTATTTGGAGACAGTTGATAGTTCCCTTTTTGGTGTTAATAATCCTCCTCGTTTTGGAAAGATTTGTTCACCTCCCCTTTGAGGAGAAAATGGTTATCCTCCTTCAAAGCGGTATGCCACCCTTTGTTATGTCGGTTATTTTGAGCGAAAAATATAAGCTAAATACCGATTTGGCGATAGCCGCCGTAAATATCGGGTTATTAACGCTTTTGATAACCTTACCTATTTGGTATAAGGTTGGAAAATTGTTGCTGGGAGGAAATTAAAGCACCTAATAAGGGCAAATCACTTCTATTCTTTCCCTTAATCCGTTGAATTGAAGGGTATAAGTTTTAACCTCACAGCCGTAGGCATCGGCTAACCTTTTTAAGGTTTGGGTTAATTTGAGATGGCAAACATTTACCTCTGCCCGATTTATCTCTTTAATACAGCTATAGGGTAATTTAAACTCCTTATAGGCTATAAAAATTTTTTTATAGAAAAACAAAATTTTCTCGCGTTTCTTCTCGATTTTCCAACCCGGTATGTCCAATTTGGTTATAAAATCCAATGCGTTTGAACTTCTAAAGGAAGCCAAGGTGTCCAAAACCTTTTGAACCTCGAAGGTTATCCTATCCAAAAGGTTTTCCTCCTTAGGGGATATATAGGGGGTTACATTTAAAGAGTTCCCTCCTTGGGGGAGTGGGGATACACAGGATAGCGATAACGATACCAACAATATTGGTAATATTATTGATTGCCTATTCATAAAATATGAATTGTATTCCAAGAATGGATAGATTGATGAATTTAATGGTGCCGGAGGCGGGAGTCGAACCCGCACGCCCCGAAGGGCACCGTCCCCTCAAGACGGCGCGTCTGCCAGTTCCGCCACTCCGGCTCAGGGGGAGGTGCCAATGTTTGGTTCCCGCCGCTAAGCACCCAACAGCCGCCGCAACCCCGAGGGGTTGCCCCCAGAGTGGCCCAGGGCGGAGTCGAACCGCCGACACCCCGGTTTTCAGCCGGGTGCTCTACCACCTGAGCTACCGGGCCTTGCGGGAACCAAGGAACCGCTCCAGCCTTCGAGAAAAAGAAATATACCAAAACGGGAGGGGTAAGTCAACCCCTCAAACCCGTTTTAGGAACAAGTTTTTATTGGCAACTTTTAAGGAAACCTCTTCGACGAATTTCCCTTTGCTGGATATTTTAACCTCTCCATAGGAGGTAAGACCGAAATACTCACCTCTGACGGTGAATTTAAGGGGTGTTTCCGACCGATAGCGGTTTTCGATATTCAGCAGTCGGTGGTAGAAAGAGGCGGCGAAGTAGACAAGATTTTTCCACCTAAACTTGAGTAGGGCGCTCAGGGGAATGCTGTCCCCCCACACCAGTTGGCGGTTGAGGTTTAGCGGCAACTTCGAGAGGGTCGCAAATAGGAGTTTCAAAATTTCCGAATCCCCCTGAAGGGAATAGCAGTAAAAGACCCCAAACTTTTGACCGAAAAAGAGTTTTGAGGTTCCCTCTTTGAGATAGAAAGTTCCGTCGGGAGCCATCTCCACCTTGAGTTTTACCCTTTTCTCCTTCTCCCTGTCGCGGTAGAGGAATTCGAAAGAATCCTCTATGAGGAGGTTGAATTTCTGCTGGAGAACCTTGTCGGGGAAAAATGCTTCTACCCCTTCCCCTTTTTTGGGAACGGAATAATCAAAAAATTGGTTACCCTCCGCTATGTAGGAGTCTATTACGAAGGGAACGGTGGGAGAACCTACCTTGGGTAGCAGTTGGACGTGCATGTGGATGTGGGGTTGGGGGGAATAACCGCTGTTTCCGCACAGCCCCAGCAGGGTGCCCCTCTCAACGCGGTCGCCCTTTTTGACCTTTATCGAGTTTTGGGCGAAGTGACACAGCAGCACGTAAAATCCCCGCCAGTCGTAGATGAGGACGTAATTGCCCCAGTTGTTCTCTTTGTCGGCTTCGCCGGGTGGGTTGTCGGGAAAGCCGTCGACCACCTCGACAACCGTTCCGGAGACGGGGGATAGAACGGGTTTTCTGTAGGCGTAGTAATCGGTTAGGTAATAGCCGCTACCGCGGTAGGTCTTTCCCTCCTCGTCGGTTATCACAAAATCGAGGGCATATTTCCACGCCCCCTTGTGGGTCCACTCGCCGTCAAACCCCTGCCAAACAGTCCACTGTCCGCTAAAAGGAAGACCTATCTCCCTCCCCGTTAGGGGGAAGCGTTTTGTATAACTGACAAAGTAGTCTAAGGTTTTCTCCGGTGTTCCCCAATAGTAGGGGGTTAGATACCTATAGCCCAATACGAGTAGGGTATAAACGGTTAGGAGAACAATAGCGTTTAAGGGTATTGCAAAGATGGGTATTCCATATGTCTGAAAGAACACCTCCGAAGCCTGTATGATGGGAACGGCGGCTAAAACGCCGATGAGGGCTATTAAATAACTCCTCGGGTGGGGAATTAGAAAAACACCCCCCAAAGCCATCGCTATCAGGATGTAGTTGAATGCCGAGATATCGCCAAACGCTTGGTAGGTGCTACCCATCAAATAAGCCGTAAAGAGGGTTCCCGCGTAGTATCCCGCCGTTGCGAGGAATGCCAAAATGGGTGAAAACCTAACGAGGACGGCGAGGAGAAGAAGACCTATTAATGGATGTGGATAGAAGATAATTGCACCCAGGGAGTCTAAGAAACCTTTAACCCAGAGGGGGAGGTTTTGGAGTACTTCGAACCCAACGTGGGGGTAGAGGTAGTAAACGAAGAGGTTGGAGTATTTGAAGGAGGCGAGATAAACCACCGTGCTAACCAAAACGAAAGGCAGAGAGAGAACGGGCAGGCGCAGGTAATAACCGAAAATGTTTGAAAGGGTAAAGGTCAGCAGAAAGGTTAAAACGGAGGCTATAACTATTAAAACCCCCGTAAGGGGGGAGAGTTTAAAAAGAAAGCCTATTCCCAAACCTACCAGTAGTGGGTTGTAAATGTAGTAGTCGAGGGATATAAGCGTTTTCTGAAAGCCCAAAAATTTGGCGAATAGAAATGTCGAAACCACAGCGAGCAGACCGGATAACCCGATATTGGGGTCTATCAGGGTTAGGAGGAAAAGAATTAATCCCACCCGGGGGTTCGGTAAAAAGAAAATCCCCGAATAGGATTTCAAAACGGGTTCCAATACCTTTAAGAGGAAAAAGAGTTTTCTCTTTAACCTAACGAGTTTCTTTTTAGCCCTGTAGTTTGAGACCATCTGTTTAAGATTATTGATAGCTCTCAAAGGAGGTGGTTATGGAGAAAACCTTAAGGGGTAAACGTCTGGAGCTTCTAATCCCCGAGGAGGAGATTAAAAGGCGTATTTCCCAACTTGCGGAGGAGATAGAAAAACACTTTCCCCCCGATGGGGAGCTTGTCGTCGTGGGACTCCTAAAGGGGAGTTTTGTATTCGTCTCCGACCTCGTTAGGGAACTCGAAAGACCGGTTATCGTGGACTTTATGTCGGTCTCCAGCTACAGGGGAACCGAAAGCACGGGGAATGTGGAGGTGAAGAAAGACCTCGATACGGATATAAAGGGGAAACACGTCCTCTTGGTGGACGATATCCTCGACACCGGTAGAACCTTCAAAAAGGTTTTGGAGTTGCTCCGAACGAGGGAACCCGAGGAGATAAAGACCTGCGTGCTGCTCGACAAACCCTCCCGTAGGGTCGTCGATATAAAAGCCGATTTTGTCGGTTTCGAAATTCCCGACCACTTCGTGGTCGGCTACGGACTCGATTGGGATGAAATGGGAAGGAATTTAAGGGGAATATATCGGGTGGTCTTCTGATTATTTTTCCTCTTTCGCCTTGAGGTAAAGTTTTACCTTGTGGAGAAGTTCGGCGGGGTTCCTTATGGGGTATTCGATATTTTTGATAATCTCCTCGGCGGGGACACCCTTTATGGTTAAACCTTTGACCTTTTCGAGGAGCTCTTCGGGAGATTTCACCGGGAAGTGGGTTCCCTTTATCTTCTTCA
>JALVTI010000128.1 GCA_027035985.1 Aquificales bacterium
GTTCTCGAGCATGTAGACGCGGTCGGCTACGGCTAGAGCCAGCGCCCCGCCCGAACCGCCTTCGCCTATCACAATAGAGACGGTGGGAACCTTTAGATACGCCATGGTGTAGATGCTGTCGGCTATAGCCTTCGATTGGTTGTGCTCCTCCGCCTCGACACCGGGAAAGGCTCCGGGGGTATCGACGAAGGTTATTACCGGCAGACCGAACTTTTCCGCCAGCTTCATTATGCGGTTAGCCTTTCGGTAGCCCTCGGGGTTGGGCATTCCGAAGTTTCTCCTCATACGCTCCTTGGTATCGCTCCCCTTCTCCTGACCGATAACGGCAACCGGCTTTCCGTAAAAGTAGCCCACCCCCGCTATAATAGCCGGGTCATCCCCGCAAAAGCGGTCGCCGTGGAGCTCGTGAAAGTCGGTCAAGACCAGCTCTATGTAGTCGCGGGTGTGGGGGCGTTTGGGGTGCCTCGCAATTTGAACCCTCTCCCAGGGTGTGAGGCTTTTGAAGAACTCCTTAGCCTTATTCCTAAGCTCCTTTTGAAGTTTTCTGAGCTCCGCCTCGACCTCCCTCTTGCCGGCGTAGTATTGCTCCTTGAGCTTTTCGATTTTCGCCTTTATCTCTTCGAGAAATTTGTCGAACTTCTTAAGTTCCATTCCTTAAAAATTTTGCACCAAAAGGGGAGGGAAAATTTTAGACCCTATTGGGGGAACCTTATGAAACCCAACCCCGCGAGGAGGAAAAAGAGAAGACCCACCGCTATACGGTAAATCCCGAAGGGGATAAAGGTGTGTCTCTTAATAAAGTCCAAAAACCACTTTACGACTACGTAGGCGGATATAAAGGCGGAGATAAAGCCGACCGCCAAAAGCTCCCAATTTCCGAAGGTGAATTCCGAATGGTGTTTGAAGATGTCGTAACCGGTGGCTACAAACATGGTGGGAACCGCCAAAAGAAAGGAGAACTCCGCCGCCGTCTTTCTATTCAACCCCAAGAGGAGACCTCCTATAATGGTAGCCCCCGAACGGGAGGTTCCCGGTATCATCGCCAACGATTGGAATAACCCTATGGCGAAAGCCTTCCAATAGGGGATTTGGTCTTCGTCCGAATACTTCGGGGGGTATCTCTTTAACCACCACTCCACGAGGATAAAGACAATTCCCCCGAGGATTAGCATAGTCGCCACCACAAAGGGGTTGAAGAGGTAACCCTTTATCACCTTGTAGAGGAGAAAACCCAAAACCCCCGTGGGGATAAAGGCGACGATAATCCTCTTCCAGAGTTCTATGTCGGTAAAAAGCCTCCTGTAGAAGAGGAATACAACCGCCAAAATGGAGCCGAGTTGAATAACCACCTCAAAGGTCTTTTGAAATTCGGTCTGTTTCAAACCCAAAAGGGTGGAAACCAAAATGAGGTGTCCCGTGGAGGATACCGGTAGAAACTCGGTAAGACCCTCAACAACGCCGAGAACTATTGCATCGAGGAAATTCATAAGGGGAAAATGGTAAGCCCGCGCGGAGCGCGGGGATTTTTTACTTCAAAAAGTCCGGTTTGAAATCTTCGGGGAGGGCATTCCAGTCCTTTAGGAAGCGTTCCAAGCCTATGTCGGTTAGCGGGTGTTTGAAGAGCTTTTCCATAACCGCGAAGGGTATGGTCGCTATGTCGGCGCCGAGCAGAGCCGCCATTCTGACGTGTTCGGGATGCCTTACCGAGGCGACGATAATCTCCGTTTCGAAACCGTAGTTGTTGTATATAGCGACTATCTCCTCTATAAGTTTTATACCCTCCATAGAGATGTCGTCGAGCCTGCCCACAAAGGGGGAGACGTAGGTCGCACCCGCCTTAGCCGCCAGGAGCGCCTGCATGGGGGAGAATACCAGGGTTACGTTGGTCTTTATCCCCTCCTCGGAGAGGGTCTTAACCGCCTTTATACCGTCGGCGGTCATGGGGATTTTAACGGCGACATTGGGACCCAGTTTGGCGATTTCCCTAGCCTGTTTAACCATACCCTCGTAGTCGGTTGCCACCACCTCGAGGGAGACCGGTCTATCGCCCAAAACCTCGATTATCTCCTTCGCGACCTGGAGGAAAGGCTTTCCGGTTTTCGCTATAAGGGTGGGGTTGGTGGTAACCCCGTCGAGAAGACCCCAATCGTCGGCTTTCTTTATCTCCTCGATATTTGCGGTATCCAAAAAGAACTTCATAGGGATTAATAAGGATATCCACACCTCGGGGAGTGTTTTAAAGAACCTCATCCCTTTGGCGGTGTGGAAAAGTCCCGACACAAAAAGGTTTGGAAGGGAAGTCCCGAAAAGGGGACGGTAAACTTTTCGTTCCATTTAAAGGTCTACCAACTTTCCGGGATTGAACAGGTTTAGGGGGTCAAAGAGCTTTTTAACACCCCTTACGAGTTCTATACCCACATCTCCCAGTTGGAGTTTTAGGAAGGGTTTTTTGGTTATACCCACCCCGTGTTCGCCAGTAATCGAACCGCCGAAGTCTATAGTAAGTTTGAAAAGCTCCTCTACAGCCCTTTCGACCCTTTGAACCTCCTCGGGATTTGACTTGTCGAACATAAAGTTCACGTGGAGGTTTCCGTCCCCTATATGCCCGAAAATGGCGCAGATGAGCCCGTATTTTTCGGCGAGCCGGTTGACCGCCGGTATATACTCCGCAAGCCTGCTTCTCGGGACGACTATATCCTCGTTTACCTTGCCGCTTCCCAGCTTGGAGATGGCGGGACCCAAAGCCCTCCTAGCCGCCCAAAGGTTATCCTTCTCTTCCTTGGTGCGGGCTACCCTAACGTCCACACCCATTTCCTTTAGGAGGTTTTCCACCTCGACCAGTTCCTCCTGCACCGCTATCGGATGCCCGTCTATCTCGATAAGGAGCAAGCCGACCTTGTCCTCGGGAAGCCCCAACCCCTTGTAGTCGTTGACCGCCTTTATGCAGGCTCTATCCATAAACTCGAGCGCCGAGGGAAAGACTCCGGAGGTCATTATCTTCGTAACAGCCCTTCCCACATCCTCGAGGCGGTCGAAGAACGCCAGCAAAACCCTCCTCTCTTTGGGAAGGGGAATGAGGCGCAAAATGGCTTCGGTTATTATCCCGAGCGTTCCCTCGCTCCCGACCAAAAACTTGGTAAAGTCGTAACCGGCGACATCCTTCATCACCGGCGCGCCGAATTTAAAGGTTTCCCCGTATTTAATAACCCCTTCCAATCCCAAAACGTAGTCGCGGGTAACGCCGTATTTGACGCAACGGGGACCCCCGGCGTTCTCGGCTATGTTGCCGCCGATGGTCGAAAACTTGTAGCTCGACGGGTCGGGTGGGTAAAAGAGCCCGTGTTTTTCCACAGCCCTTTGGAGCTCGTAGGTGATAACCCCCGGCTGGGCTACGACGGTGGCGTTGTCGAGGTCGATGCGGAATTTGTTCATCTTCTCAAAGGAGATAACCACCTCGTCGCCCCTGTAACCCACAGCCCCACCGGTGAGGCAGGAGCCGGCACCGCGGGGTATCATCGGTATCTCCTCGTTGTATAAAACCTCCACAATCCTCCTAACCTCTTCCTTCGAGGTGGGGAATATCACCGCCTGCGGCGTTTTGGTCTCTATGGGTATGGCGGTGGCGTCCTTTTCGTATAAAACCCGCTCGACTATGTCGACCTTTACCCTGCCGTCGAATTCCCGCTCCAGCTGTCGGAGGACTTTTTCCACTTTGGAGAAGTCGACCATAACCTCCTATGTTAGGGGGCTAAGAAATGGAGGCTATGGTTCTCCACCGCAAAATTCCCCGCCGAAGGCGGGCTTATTCTATACTCTCCACATCGAAGTTCACTATCACATTTGATACCATCTCGGAATACCAGAAGTTTTCCGCCTCCTCGAGTGTGGGAAAGACAACGGTTATTGACGACTCTTTGGGGGTTCCCTTTAGGTAGAAGGTCACACTCTTTAGGTTTCTGTTCAATTTTGCCGCCACGACCTCCGAAAGGTCTACAACCAATTCCTCCCCAAGTTGGTCTTTAAAAATAACCTTTCCCATAATTTGGGAAGATAGAAGAGGAAACTCTTAAAGCCAAAACATATCCTCCCCCTCCGTTTTCGAGGGTTTCAAACCCCTTAGCGCCAGCTTCGCCATGCGGTCGGTGTGGTAGGTTGTGGCGGGGAGTTTTACCGGCTTAAAGGAGGAGTAATTCAAAAGGGTAAAACTCAAAATGTAGGAGGCGTGTTTTTCCAACGGAAGTTCCCCCTTTATCAACCTAATCCTTATCGGTTGGTGGGTGGAATTTTTTGGACTGTTGTAGGTTGCAATCAAAGCCTCCCTTTCCGATAGGGGGAGGTATAAACCCTTTATCCTCTCCCCAAAAAAGCGGGGATTGTTTCTCTTAATAACCTCCACAAGTTCGAGTTTGTATCCGAAATCCTCCGCGAGTTTTGTAAAAATCTCCCTTTCCCTTCCCCTAAAGAAGCCGTCCCTGTGGACGACTATCCGCTTTCCCTCCCCTATACCGCTTTCCCTAAGCCTTAAAAAGAGCTCGTATATAGCCTTTTGGGTGAATTCCTCCCCGAAGGAGGTTGAGGAGGATAGGGAGTATTTGAGGAAACTGCCGTTGGAGAAAAAGATTTTGGTAAAGGCGCCCTCGTTTACCGACCCGCCCCGCTTTCTACCGACGCGGCTTATATCCGAACCCACAAATACATCGGCACCTTCGAGATTTTTCGACAACCTGTAGGGGACATTTCCGGTTTTTCCCATTATCTGTTCGGCTACGTTGTAAACGACGTAATCCAACGTTCGGTTTTTCAAAAGCGTATTTTTCAAAACGAATTGGGAGGCTATGCCGTTTTCCAAAAATCTCTTTTTGAGGTAGTCGTAAATCGTTATCTCCTCAAATAGGTTTTTAACCCCGTATTCGGGTGTAAATACCATTATTAGGTCTGGGTTTCCACTCAATATCTCCCCAAGATGAGTCGAAAGTTGTTTTATAACCTCTCCCCTTGTTGTGCCGAAAAACTTGAAGGCTTCCTTTTGGAGGTCGAGTCTAATACCCTTTTCCCTCAAAAAGTTTCCCAATCTTTTAACCAGCTCCCTAGTACGGTTTGCATATGTGGGGTTTCCATCATCGGTGATAAAGACAACCTTTGTCCTCAAAATGGGTTTTTTAACAAAAGGTTTGCACTTCTCTAAAAAAGGTCGGAAGGTATCCTCTATATTCATCTTGAGGTTTCGGCTGTCGACAACCTCCTTGTGATATTTCAAAAAGTTTTCCTTTCCCACCTTTAGAGGTTTTTCTTGGATGGATACGCCATAAGGTCTTGCGGATGGAATTAATTCCCTTAAGAAGTCGGATATAAGCTCAAACCTCCTATTGGAGTCTGGTTTCACATCCTTTAGCACCTCTGCGGCGCCCTCTCCGAGCCCCTCGAAATCCAAAACCGGTTTTAAGAGGGTTGCGGGGTAGAGGTAGCCGTTGGCGAGTTGAACCAAATAGGTTTTATCCCTCTTTTCCCTATCCTCCAAAAGGGTTTTCCACTCCCTCTTTGTCCTTTCTCTGGCGGATACCTTTAACTTTGCCTCCAACTCCCTAGGGTCTAAATCGGAAGCTTTGAAAACCCTAACGGCGTAAGAGGTTCTATCGAACCCGTAGGGTTTTATCTTGAAATTTTCGTTTCCCTCCAATTGGGAGGGGGTTAGTATTCCCTCCTCCAAGAGGTCTTGGATTGTCTTGT
>JALVTI010000129.1:0-1401 GCA_027035985.1 Aquificales bacterium
CCCATTTCCCCCATTTTGGAGATTTCCTACTTCACCGATAGGGTTTCCAAACTCCCGCCGGAGAAAAATAAAGCACTCCTATTTGAGAACCCGATAAAGGAAGATGGAACCCCTTACGGAATACCGGTTTTAACCAACGCCTTGGGGAGTGAGAAGAGGATAAAACTCGCCTTGGGATACAAAAATCTCGAAGACATCGGTTGGAAGCTATACAAAATCCTCCGCCCGGAGGTTCCCAATACCTTCCTCGAAAAGTTAAAGAAAATCCCCGAACTGAAGAAGTTAAACGATGCAATCCCCAAGGTGGTTAAAAAAGCACCCGTCCAAGAGGTGGTGAAGGTGGGTAAGGAAGCAAATCTCTTTGACTTTCCCATACTGAAGACCTGGGAGAAAGACGCCGGGCGCTTTATCACCCTCCCGCAGGTTATCACCAAAGACCCCGAAACGGGAATAAGGAATGTCGGGATGTATCGGATGCAGGTTCTGGGCGAACGTACCACAGCTATGCACTGGCAGATACACAAGGACGGAAACCATCACTATTGGAAGGCTAAGCGTTTGGGCAAGCGCCTCGAGGTGGCGGTTGCCATAGGCGGAGACCCGGTTTTGACCTACGTAGCCACCGCACCCCTGCCCCCGGAGGTGGACGAGTATCTCTTCGCCGGCATCATCAGGGAGAAACCGGTCGAGCTCGTAAAGGGTATAACGGTCGATATAGAGTATCCCGCCAACGCCGAAATCGTTTTGGAGGGTTATGTTGACCCCAACGAACCGCTGGTTACGGAGGGACCTTTCGGCGACCACACCGGCTTTTACACCCCACCCGCCAAGTATCCGAAATTCCATATAACCGCAATAGTGCATAGGGCTTTCCCGATTTATCAGGCTACCGTTGTGGGAAAGCCACCTCAAGAGGACAAGTGGATAGGCTACGCCACCGAGAGGATATTCCTCCCCCTCATAAAGTTCAACCTCCCGGAGGTGGTTGATATACACCTGCCCGCCGAGGGGGTATTCCACAACTTTGCCTTTGTCTCCATAAAGAAGCGCTACCCCGGACACGCCTATAAGGTCGCCTACGCGCTCCTCGGAATGGGTCTTATGTCCCTAACGAAGCATATAGTGGTCTTCGACGAGTGGGTGAACGTCCACGACCTGGGAGAGGTCTTGTGGATTTGGGGGAACAACGTCGACCCGATGAGGGACGTGATAATCACCAAAGGTCCCATAGATGTCCTAGACCACTCGACCAACGAGGAGGGCTTCGGCGGGAAGATGATAATAGACGCAACCAAAAAGTGGAAAGAAGAGGGCTACACCCGCGAGTGGCCCGAGGTGGTCGACGTCCCCAAAGAGGTTAAGAAAAAAGTCCTCCAAATGTTGGAAAGATATTTCCCCTCC
>JALVTI010000129.1:1501-5713 GCA_027035985.1 Aquificales bacterium
ATAACCGGGCTTGTCGCGGCTTACCGCCTAACCCGGGAGGGGAAAAGGGTTCTTCTAATAGAGAAAAGTCCCCGCCTCGGCGGGAATATCTCAACCCTCCGCGAAGCGGGATACATCTTCGAAGAGGGACCCCAAACGATATTGGCGAACAACCCCGCCGTTTGGGAGCTTGTAGAGGAACTGAAAGCCCCCGTCGAAAAGGCTTCGCCCTCCTCCCAAAAGCGCTACATCTACAAAGGTGGGAAATTGATACCAATCCCCCTAAAGCCGCAGGAATTTTTAACCACACCTCTGGTGGGTATAAAGTCGAAACTGCTCCTATTTGGGGAACTCTTCAAAAAACCCCTCGATGTGGAGGATATAAGCGTAGCCGACTTCGTTAGGGAGCATTTTGGCGAAGAGTTTCTGACCTATTTCGTCCAACCCTTCGTTTCGGGTATATACGCCGGCGATGCCGAAAGGCTAAGCCTTCGCTACGCCTTCCCCAAACTTTGGGAGATACAAAGGCGCTACGGTTCGCTCCTAAAAGCCTTTATAAGAGAAAAGAGGGTAGCCCCCAAGGGGGAACTTATCTCCTTTGAGGGAGGGTTAAAAACCCTGGTCGACCTATTGGCGGAAAAAATTCCCAACAAGGAGCTAAACACCTCCGCGGAGGTGATAGAAAAGGAGGAAGACCGTTACAGAGTCTTAACGGACAGGGGCACCTTTGTGGGTAAGAGGGTAATAATTACAACCCCCGCAGGGGAAACGGCAAAGCTTTTGAGAAAAGTCTTCCCACCCGCGGAGGCGTTTAAAGAAATCCACTACCCACCCGTTGCGGTCGTATCCCTGGCGTTTCCCAAAATAGGTTTGGACGGGTTTGGCTTTTTAGTCCCCAAGGTGGAGGGCTTAAAAATTTTGGGAGCCATCTACGTGAGTTCTCTCTTTCCCGATAGATGCCCCGCGGATGAGGACTGTTTAAGCGTTTTCCTCTGCGGGGATACCCAAAAGGAGGTCTGCCACCAATCGGAGGAGGAAATCCTAAAGACCGCCGTAGGGGAGATAAGAAAGGTCTTTCCCCAAATCGGAGGAATTAAATTTCAAAAACTCAAATTGTGGAAAAAATCGATTCCTCAATACACCGTCGGGTATGGGGGATTTTACGAACTCTATGAGGAACTGAAGAGGAGGGAACCCAATTTGGAAATTCTGTCGAACTTTCTGGGAGGCAGTTCCCTTGCGAAGTGTATAGAAAAGGGAATGCGTTTAACCATTGGGGTTTAAAGTTGACACCAAATTTTTCTATTATGGCGGTAAAAGCGGAACCAAAAATAACCGTCGAGCGTTGGGAGAAAATGGATGACTTCGAGAGCTTCTTCCCCATGCTAAAGGGGATGCTCGAAGCCATTTACGGCGATGCCAAAAGGGGGCTAAAGATTTACGAGGAGCGCTACGACGCTATTAACTACTACAAATACTACAGAGCCCGCCCCAACTCCTACCTGCTGGTCGTCAAGAACGAAAGGGGCGAGCCGATAGGCTTCCTCTACGTCCGCAGGAAGAGAAACCACACCTACCTTTACGACATCTATGTGAAACCGGAATACCGCCGAAGGGGTGTTGCCAAGAGGCTAATAGAGGAGCTTGAAAGGCTCGCAGGCAAGCCGATACGGGCTGACACCCACGAGGGCGCGCTTAAAGCCTTCGAGAGGCTCGGTTTTAAGGTGTTAAAGGACTACTGGGAGGACGGCGTCCACTGGTTCCTAATAGAGAAGGATTAACCCAAAATAACCCTTAAATGGACTTTATTCCCTCCCAAAACCTCTTTGAGGAGCTTAGAAAAGCCTTCTCCTCCGCGCGGAAAGGGGTAAAAATCGTCTCCCCTTGGGTGGGGGGAAATCTCTTTGCCGAGCTTTTGAAATCGATTCCCCAAGGGGTGGAAATTTCCCTAATCCTCCGCGCGGGGGAGGTCGAAGACCTAAAAATCACACCACCCGAGGCGTTTAGGGAGGTCGAGACCCGCAAGGGGGAAATTTTTCTACACCCCACCCTCCACGCGAAGTTTGTCATCGTAGACCGGAGGTTGGCTTTCGTCGGTTCGGCAAACCTCACCGATAGGGGTCTCAACCGCTTTGGCGAGGGAAACAGCGAGGCGGTGGTGAAAACAACCGACAGAAACCTAATAGGGGAGTTGGAAAAATATTTCGAAACCCTAAAGGGTGGGGCTGTAAGGGTGGATAACACCCTCGTGGGGTCTATTTTGGGGGAACTTTCACCCATCGGGGGAGAGGCTCTCATTTTGGAACCCATCGAAGTGGGCGAATTTCTACTCCTACCCTCGGAAGGGGGAAACGTTATCCTCCGCGTGGAGGGATTGAAGAGGATTTCCAAAACCTTGGGAGGCTCTACTTCCGAGCTCCCAAAGGGGTTATTTGTCGAAAGCTCCCAAGGTTGGAAAAAGGCTTTTCTCCACGCCCTCCTACTCGAAGGCGGCGCCCTATGGAAGGCGGAGCTGTCGGTCGCCGGGGTCTGGGACGGGAAGACTTTAAAGAGATTGGAAACCCCGCCGCTTCGCGGCGGACTACTCTTTAGGGTAAAGGGTGATATCCTCGGGAGAATCGCCAAAACGACGCCCTTCGGCAAGCCTACGGTTTGCCCCATCTACGTGGGGAGGGGGAAAGGGTTTGACGCCTTTCTCGAGCTGGCGCAGGTTTGGAGCAGGCACGCGGCGGTCTTCGGCATTACGGGGAGCGGAAAGAGCTACCTAACCCAACGGGTGGTCTCGAGGGGTGCGACCTCCGACTGCGGGGTTAGGTTCTTCTTTCTCGACCCCCAAGGGGAATATGAGGGGGCTTTAAAAGACCTTTTGGGGGACAGGTTTAAAGGTCTGGTTTCCGTCAGGAGGTTTCCTAAAACCCTATTTCCCCTTTCGTTGGAGGATTTCGTCGAACTTTTGGAGGCTTTGGGCTTTTCCCACCTCCTAAAGGGAAATTCGTCGGAAGTCCGCCTCTTGAGGGATAGAATTGCCTCCTTTTTGAAACCCCTGTTGGGGGGATTGGGATTTTCCAACCTCTCTTTGGGGGGATTTCTCGGGGAACTCCAAAGGGAATTTCCCGACCTATCGGACGAACTGGGTGCGTTGGTCGAAGAGATAAGACTCCTCTTCGGGGAGGAGGTTCTCAAAAACCAGAAAGAGGTTTCCAAGCTAATTTTCAAACCCTTTGGAGGTAGGGTTGAAATTTTCGACCTCTCGGAGGTGTCCGATACCCGAAGCCGTCTAAATATAGCGGGTCTGCTCCTCAAAAGGCTCTTCTTCGGCGGGGATAAGGGGAGGAGAATAGTTGTCGTCGAGGAAGCCCACAATTTTGCCCCCGAAAGGGGTTTTGGCGACGCCGAGGCTGGGAGACGGAATCTCGCCCTTTTGATACTCGAAAAGATAGCCGCCGAGGGTAGGAAGCTAAACCTGGGTCTTTGGCTCGTAGCCCAACGACCGGCGCAGGTGAACAAATACGTCCTATCGTAGACCAATACCCACTTCCTCTTTAGGTTGACCGATAAAAACGACCTATCGGCGGTCGAAAGTTACATCTCGACCCCTTCGGGGGATGTGTTGAAATCCTTACCGACCTTTGGGGTGGGTGAATGTTACGCGACCGGTTTGGGATTTCCCTTTGGGATGACCTTAAGGGTGGATTGAAAAAATAAGGACGGAAAGGGGAACTTATTTCCTTTCCAACAGAACGCGGAAAGCCTCCTCTAAATCGGTGTCCAACTGGAGGTTGAAGCGGTTCTCCACCTCCGCCACGAGGTCTATAAGCTCGCAGGGGGCTAGACAGCTTTCCATAAAGGGTTCGAGGGGGTTGTCTTCGTCCACCGAGAGGAGCACCTTTTCCCATATTTCCTTATCGGGTTTTTTATTAATTTGCTCCTCCACACAGCGGCGGCATCTGTGGTATTCCTCGAAGAGGTCGGTGGTAAATCTGACCACCTCGCAGTAGCCCCTCGCTATATCCCCGGCATCTTCTTCGAGGAGCAAAATCCACCTTTTGGGAACGTCGAGCAGATAGTAACGCTTTGCCACCATGCTGTCGAAAAACTCTTCGTGTAGACGCCTGACCAACCTTTGGTAGAGCTCCAAGGGGGTGTCCTGTTTGGGAACGTGGAGGCGGTGGCGGATATTTTTAAAGGTCACCTCGTAGAGGGTTGCGTTATCGGTTTTCGCCTCCCTGATGG
>JALVTI010000130.1 GCA_027035985.1 Aquificales bacterium
GCTTCTTTGAACCCAAACTCAATAGAGGTGTTCTAAACGGTGTTTTAACGGGTAATTGCGTCGAAAACTTTTCTCCCTTCCGCAACACCGACCCGAAAGACCTCTACTGTATCCCCGAAGAGGAGCTTGGATACATCCACACCTGCAATATAACGAATGTAAATCTTTTAAAGCTCTACGAGAAGGGTTATTTAAAAGAGACCGAAAGGTTGAAGGAATTTGTCTTCCACCTCTACGAGTATATGGACAACCTTATCGACATCACCGACCTGCCGGTCAAGGAGAGCAAAAAGCACAACCGACTCTTTAGAACGGTTACCGCCGGTTTTATGGGGCTTGCCGACCTCTTCGTTGCGAAATCGGTCGAGGACGGAAAATATTACGGCTACCGCTACACCGCCCGTCGCGCCAATCCCGAGGACACCCTATCCCTTATAAGGGAGGTCTTTGGGAAGTTTGCCTTCCTCGCCGTTCTCGCCTCCACCGAGTTGGCGAAAGAGAGGGGCAAACCGCAAGGATACGAGAAGACCAAATACCCCGATGGGATTATCCTCGGAAGATACAACCTAAAGAGGGAAAAAGATAGAGACCTCGTTAAGGACTTGATAGGAGAAGAGAACCTTAGGAGGTTGGAGGAAAATCTGTCCCTTTACGGGATTAGGAATACACTCCTTCTAAACTGTCCGCCCAACACCTCCACCTCCATACTCGCCGGCGTGAGCGCGGGGGTTATGCCGACCTTCTCCCTCACCCAGGTTGAAGACCAGCAGACCGGTCTATTTGTCAATTTCGTTCCCCTATACCGCTACAAGTGGTTTTATGACACCTATACCAACTTTTCTTGTCTCTCCGACTACGAAGACCTAACCGATATAGTCGCCGAAATTCAGAAATTTATCGACGCCGGAATTTCCTTCGAGGTTACGGTAAATCACAACCACTTCGACACCGGGAAGAAGTTAACCACACTTTTTGCTCTTGTCCTCTCCGAGGCGAGGAAAAAGGGTATAAAAGCCCTCTACTATTGGAGGCATATACTCAAAGATAAAACCGTAGGGGTTGAGGAGTGCGAAAGTTGTGCCAATTAATGGGTTTTATTTTTCCCTTTTTCTTCCACTTTAAGGCAAAATCTCAAATAATTTTTTCCCAAAAAGGGGAAATTTCAACCAATTTAACCGATTTTTGGAAATTTGGCGAATTCAAGGGGGTGTGTTATAAGATATAAACCTCGTCGGGAAATGGAATTTCAGCCCCTTTAAAGGGAATTTTTAAAGCAAAGCAACCTAAATTTGGAAAAAAGCAAATTAAAAATAAGGCGGCGGAGGTTTTTCAAAATGGAAGGTATTAAAAAGGTAAAATCGCGTCTTTTCAACATTTTTGGAGATGATTTTAATCCGCAAATTTCACCCGTGAAGTTTTTCGACAGCCCCCTGACCGAGGAACCGACGGGACTTTTCACCATATTCCACCCGATGCACCCGGTTATATACGATTTTGTGAAACTTCAAAAGCAACGCTTGTGGAAGGCTGACGAGTATCCGATAGACCGCACCCGCGAGCAGTTCGACCAGCTCGACGAGATAGACCGAAAGGTTTTCGAATACACGCTGAGCTTTTTGGCGTTCCTCGACAGCGTCCAGGTGGCGAACATCTCCGATATGGAAATCGTCTACAACATGCCCGAATACAAGATTTGGGGTGCGACCCACAAATACTTCGAGGTGGAACACTCGATAGCCTACTCCAATATCCTCTACGGGCTCTTCAACCAAAACTTCGAAGAGGTTAAGCGCATCTTCTACCTAGCCAAAGACCACCCCGAACTTAGAAGACGCAACGAGCTTATAGCAAACAACTATCAAAAGCTCTTCGACATCCTTTGGAAGGGTCTTAAAAATATTTCCCCCCAGGAGTATGCGAGGACGCTGACCCACGTTTTTGCCGGAACCTACGCGATGGAGGCGGTCACCTTCTACATGGGCTTTAAGACTATAGAGTTTTACCAATACAAGTACGGCGTTCTGCCCATGACCAACAAGATGATTTCCGAAATAAAGGCGGACGAGCTTTTCCACGTCAAGGTAATGGCGACCATTATTAAGACTCTAAAACCCTACATAACCCGCTACATTTCGGAGCAGGAGTTCGACGAAATAGTGGTTGGCACGCTCAAATCCTACGCCGAAGCCGACCTCCAATTTTACCAGTCGATTTTGGCTCAGAACAACTTCGGTATAACCCAACGCCAGGTGGAGAATTACATAAAGTTCCTCACCGACAAGAGGTTGAAATTGCTCGGATACAAACCCCCTTTCGGTGTTGAGGAAAATCCCTTCGAGGAGATAGACCGCCTCTACGGCTATCTGGACAGCCACGTAAACGAGGGCAAAAAGGAAGCCTTCTTCGAAACCAAATCCTCCGCCTACGTGACCGCCGAGCTCGACGATAAAGTTTTGGCAAATTGGAAGTTTTAAGTAAAATCCCCGCGCTTCGCGCGGGCTTTTTTCTCCAACTTAATAAGAAACTACCCATCCAACTTTTTGAGGAACTGTTTTTAAACTCTCCTTTTAAAGGCTTATGAAAAGGGTTGTAATCCGCCATCTCGATTTTCCGAATGACTTGGCACTCGTGTCGAGAATAGTAAAAGGTTTAAAACCTCGGGAGGTTTTGGAGGTATTGCATTCACCCAAACAGGAGGAAGAAATAAAGAAATGGTGCCTTGAAACGGGGAATGTTTTAAAGGAGCAATCCCCCGAAAGGTCGCTAGTAGTCAGGGGAAAAGGGTTTCACGGCGTCTGTCTTGGGGAAAAGATAAGTTTCTACCTCACCGGGGTAAAGCTCCACTTTAGGGAATACCTCCTAAGGTTTTGGGGAAAATATCCGCCCTACCTGTTTAACTTCATCTCGATAAACGAAGCCCTAAAGGGGTTGGAGATTTTGAAGGACCTCAAAGGGGAGTTTGTCGTTCTACCGGCGCCCAAAGAGGTGGAAGGTTACTGCGGCTTCGCCGTAGGTTTTGACAATTATCAAACCTGCGAAGGGACCTTTAAAAAACTTTTAGACCAAAAGGTGGGGGTGGAGGTGATATTCCAACGGAGGGGAAAAAAGTACGAAATCCTCAAAGGGGCTTGGGAGTTTTAAACCCCCTTTTGGGAATTTCCTTAAACTAACCTCCTATGGGTGGGATTATCAAAAAACCCCTATACATAGGTGGGGAGGCAGTTTGGAAGGAACCCACCATAGATGTGGTCTACCCCTACAACCGCCAGAAGGTGGGGGAGGTTCCCGAAGCGTCTCCCGAAGACGTCAAAAGGGCTATAGACCTCGCGGTGGAGGGTCAGAAAGAAATAGCATCCCTAACGGCTTACGAGAGAAGTCAAATCCTCTACAGGGCTTACGAAATTTTAAAGGAACGGGCGGAGGAGTTTGCAAAGGTTATAACCCTCGAGGTGGGAAAGACTATAAGGGAAGCCCGCACCGAGGTTATGAGGGCGCAGCAGACGCTCCTGCTCTCCGCGGAGGAGGCTAAGCGTATTTACGGCGAGATCATACCCTACGACGCCGTTCCCAACGGAAAGGGTAAGGTCGGCTTTTACATAAGGGTGCCCGCCGGTATAGTTGCGGCTATAACACCCTTCAACTTCCCGCTAAACCTAACCATGCATAAGGTTGCGCCCGCCTTGGCGGCGGGGAATGCCGTCGTCGTAAAACCCTCCGAGAGGACACCCCTGTCGGTAGCCATGCTCGCCGAGGTTCTATACGAAGCCGGCGTTCCCAAAAAGGCGCTTTCGGTGGTTTACGGCTTTGCCGAGGTGGGTAAAGCCCTCACCACCGACGAGAGGGTTAGGGTGGTATCCTTCACCGGTTCGAGGAAGGTGGGCGACATCATCGCCCGTCAGGTGGGTATTAAGAAACTGGTTTTGGAACTCGGTTCCAACTCCGCCCTCATAGTGGATAAAGACGCCGACCTCAAAAAGGCGGCTAAAAAGGCGGTTCAGGGCGGCTTTGCACTGGCGGGTCAGGTCTGCATATCGGTGCAGAGGGTCTTCGCCCACAGGGATATTTTCGAGGAATTCGTCCAATTGGTGGTCGAAGAGGTTAAAAAACTCAAAGTGGGCGACCCGATGGATGAAACCACCGATATAGGTCCCATGATTTCGCCCCAAGATGTGGAGAGGATAAAAATTTGGATAGAGGAGGCGGTCAAAGACGGGGCTAAGGTGGTCTACGGCGGAAAGCCCCTTAGCGAAACTATGTTTATGCCGACCGTGATGACCCACGTTCCCCGACACTCGCGCGTCTGCGCCGAGGAGGCTTTCGCACCCATTATCTTCGTAAACACCTATGAAACCACCGAAGAAGCTCTCGACTGGGTAAATGACAGCGACTACGGGCTTCAGATAGGCGTCTTTACCAATAACCTAAAGACCGCTTGGGAGTTTATCCAAGGTGCGGAGGTCGGCGGGGTGATAATCAACGATATCCCCACCTTCAGGGCGGACAATATGCCCTACGGCGGCGTCAAATACTCCGGTATCGGTAGGGAGGGTCCCAAGTTCGCCATAGAGGATTACACCGAGATAAAGGCGGTCGCCATAGACCTCTCTTAAAACCCCTAAAAGGGGAAAAATCAAATCAACCTAACGTGGATTCCTTTTTCCTTTAAAAACCTCTTTAGGTCGGGAACGGTTAGTTCCTTAAAGTGGAATAGAGAAGCCGCCAAACAGGCATCGGCTTTACCTTCCGTGAAAGCCTTATAAAAATGCTCTTTCTTACCGGCTCCGCCGCTCGCTATAACCGGTATTTTTACCGCTTCGGCTACCGCCCTTGTTAACTCCACATCGTAACCGCTTTTAGTTCCATCCCTATCCATGGAGGTGAGTAAAATTTCGCCCGCTCCGAGTTCTTCAACCTTTTTAGCCCATTCCACCACATCTATACCCGTTGGAGTTCTTCCCCCGTGTATGTAAACTTCCCATCCACCTTGAGGTCTGCGCTTGGCATCTATGGCGACAACGATACATTGGCTTCCAAAGCGTTTAGCCCCCTCGTATACCAGTTGGGGATTCTTTACTGCGGCGGTGTTTATGGAAACTTTGTCGGCACCGCTTTCGAGAAGACTCCTAATATCGTCGAGGGTTCTAACACCTCCACCTACGGTAAAGGGCATAAAAACCGTTTCCGCAACCCTTCTAACGACATCGAGAATAATACCTCTATTTTCCGCCGATGCGGTTATGTCGAGAAAGACCAGCTCGTCGGCTCCCTGCTCCTCGTAGGCTTTGGCTACCTCAACGGGGTCGCCCGCATCCCTTAGTTCTTTAAAACGAATACCTTTTACAACGCGACCTTTATCCACATCGAGACAGGGAATAATCCTTTTGGCGAGCATCTCGTTAATAAAAAGAGATTAATAAAAAGCCCGCGCTTTGCGCGGGAATGTTTTTTAAACTTCTTCCTTCCAAATGATGTAGTCCCAATTTTCGCGCGGACGGGTTACCCTATAGGAACCGTTTTCGACGATAACCTCCGCCGCCCTGGGACGCATATTGTAGTGGGAGGACATAACAAAACCGTAAGCGCCCGCGCTCAAAACGGCGAGGTAGTCTTTTCTTCCAACATCGCAAATTTCCCTATTTTCCCCGAGGATATCGCCGGTTTCGCAGATGGGACCCACTACATCGCAAACCATCTTTTGGGGCTTTTCCCTCACAGCGACGATGTGGTGGTAGGAGCCGTACATCGCCGGGCGCAGGAGGTCGTTGAAACCGGCGTCAACCATAACAAAGAGCTTGTCGTCCTTTTCCTTTAGAAATTGAACCTGAGTTATCAAAATCCCTCCATTTCCGGCTATAGACCTCCCCGGTTCCAATATGAGTTGAACACCGAGGTCTTTCACAATGGGTGTAACGATGTCGGCGAGCTCCTTGGGAGAGGGCTCGCGGTCTTCCGGTTTGTATTTGATACCGAGACCACCGCCTATATCCAAATACTTAATGCGGATACCCTCTTTTTCCAACTTCCTGTATAGGTCGGCAACTTTCTCTACCGCCTCCCTGAAGGGGGACAGGTCTAAAAGTTGGCTACCTATGTGGCAGTGGATACCAACCACCTCTATGTTCGGCAGTTTGGAAGCCCACCTGTAGACGTCCAAAGCCTTATTTATATCTATCCCGAATTTGGACTTTTTCATACCGGTCGCTATTTTGGGGTGGGTTTTTGGGTCGACGTCGGGGTTAACCCTAACCGCTATGCGCGCCTTTTTCCCCTTCTTGCCCGCCAATTCATTTAGAACCTCTATTTCCATTTCGCTCTCGGCGTTGAACATCAGAATGTCCTGCTCGAGGGCGTAGCTTAGCTCCTCGTCGGTTTTCCCAACACCGGCGTAAACTATTTTGTCGGCGGGAATGCCGCCCTTAATAGCCCTGTAAATCTCCCCTCCGGAGACGGTGTCTGCCCCGCAACCCTCTTCGGCGGCAATCTTTATAACCCCGAGGTTGAAGTTAGCCTTGACCGCGTAGGCTATGAGCGCCCCGGGGAAAGCCTCCTTGTAAGCCCTAATTTTGTCCCTTATGTGGTTGGCAGAATAGACGTATAGGGGCGTTCCCAACTCTCTTGCAAGCTCCTCCAAATTGACACCGTCGAAGTGCAAAACGCCATCTTTATACTCCAAATAGGGGGAATACTCCTTCAAAAGTCCGTTCACCATAGGTGGTTATATTTTCCAAAACCCCAAAAAGGTTTTTGGGAGAGTTCTCATTCCCAAAGGGGGTTTGACAAATGAGGTGGTAATAATTTGAATTTCGATGCACAACCTTAGAATGGCTGAATCGGTTTGTGAGGGACATCCCGACAAACTTGCAGACCTTATAGCCGACAAATTACTCGACGCCTGTTTGGAAAAAGACCCCTTTGCCCGCTCCTCTTTTGAAATAATGGTCACCACCGGGTTGGTAATAGTTAGCGGTGAACTATCCACAGAAGCATTTATAGATATTCAAAGAATTGTTAGGGGAACAATTAAAGAAGTCGGTTATACGGAACCCGATTTAGGTTTCGATGCGGATACCTGCGGAGTTATCCAAACTATAGACGAACAGAGTCCCGAAATAGCTTTAGGGGTTTCTTCGGAAGGGGCAGGGGATACCGCCATAGTGGTGGGATACGCCACCCGAGAAGCGCCAAACCTGATGCCTTGGCCTATAACCATAGCGCATAAGATAACCAAAACCGTTAGCGAATATAGAAAGATAGGTAAACTGCCGTTTTTACGACCCGATGGCAAATGTTTAGTCGTTATGGATTACCAAAACGGCAAACCTCAAAAAATTGAAGCCGTATATCTATACGTTCAACACGACCCGGATATTGGTTTAAAGCAATTGCGAAATCTTTTGACGGAAGAGGTTGTATTAAAGGCTTTGCCCGGTCATCTGCTGTCTCCCTCCACAAGGATAGAGGTTAACCCGAGTGGGAGGTTTGTTTTCGGGGGTCCCGCCGCCGATACCGGTTTGACCGGGAGGAAAATCATCAGCGATGCTTACGGGGATATAGGTTTCTCCGGAGGTAGCGCCTTTTCGGGAAAAGACCCTACCAAGACCGACCGCGCCGGTTCCTATGTGGCGCGCTATATAGCAAAAAATATAGTTGCTTCGGGTATAGCCGATAAATGTTTAGTGCAAATCGGTTACGCCTTTGGAATTTCCGAACCCGTTGCGTTCGATATAGAAACCTTCGGGACCGAAAGGGTGGATAAGGGAAAACTAATAGAGGTGGCAAAGGAGATATTTCCATTAAAACCGCTTGATATTATTGAATATTTCGATTTGAAAAAACCTATCTATGCGAAAACGGCTGTTTACGGACAGTTTGGTAAGGAGAATTTACCTTGGGAAAAAACGGATAAAGTGGGTGAACTAAAGGAAAAACTTCTTTAGAAGAAGGAACCGATTATTAAGTGAATTCTAAACTTGTTGGTATCCCCTTCAACCTTTTTCAATTTCCACGCAAAGTCCAGTTTTATAGGAGCCATTGGGGTGATAAACCTCAAACCGAAACCTACACCCGCCTTTACATCGTTAAAGGCGTCTTTCCAAGAATTTACCCCATTACCTACATCTAAGAAGGTTCCTATATAAAAACTGTTCTCCTTGATGGGGTAATCCGCCTCAAAGGATACCGCCCACATTCGGTTAGCCCCTATGGGGTCTCCCGTATTGGGGTCTACGGGACCCGCATAGCCGTATTTGTAACCCCTAATGGTGTAATCCCCACCCACAAAGAACCTCTCGTCGATGGGAGTTATTCCCGCACCCCCCCAAGGGCTTATTGTTCCTATTTGACCTCTAATCGAAAGAATTGTTCCCGTATCCCATATGGGGTCTTTTTGATAATAGGAGCCCCTCAAAGTGGTTTTTATAAATTTCTCATCCCCTCCGAGGATACCCCCAAATTTCTCATTCAAGGCAAAATATGAACCCTCCGAGGGAAAAATATAATTATCCCTCGTATCCCTATTGATTCCGAATCTCAATATGGTTGCACTGTTAAATTGAGCCGATTCCTTGACATAAATAGATGCATCGGGGGAAATATCGGAGTAATTGATGGATTGGAGGTCTAAACCTATATGCCAATTCCAATAGTGCCAAAAACGACGGGTTAGGGTTGTGCTTATACCTTTGTACGAAACGTTATAGGTGTCGTAATCGTGACTGCTACTATATGCTGAGAAATTTAAATCTTGGGGTTCGTTTAAAAACCATTTCCTCGTGTAGGAAAAGCTGTAATTCTTGGCAAATTCTCCCCACGACAGGTTTAGTGAAACTATATCACCCGTTCCAAGGAAATTACCCTTCCTTAGAGATACGAATCCGGATATACCGCTGGTTTCGCTATAACCTATTCCCACCGAAAATTGTCCCGTAAATCTCTCCTTAACCTTTACAACCGTCTTCGCATATTCGGGGGATAGCAATACCGGTTTTATCTCTACACCGGCGTAGTATCCGAGACGCTCAACCCAAATTTTAGACCATTTTATTCTCTCTTCGGTTATAAGGTCCCCCTCGTGAACCTCCAACTCCCTCCTGATTACGTAATCCCTCGTTTCGTAATTACCTTTAATTTCCGTCCATCTGTCGTAGGTTGGCGGACTTTCCTCAATCCTTACGAGGATATTGACAACCTTCTTTTCCCTGTCGGGTTTTATATCTATATAGACCCTTGTAAAGTAAAGTCCCAGATTCTTGTACTTTTGGAGGATTTCCCTTTTTAAAAGTTCGACCAATTTTTGGTCAAAATATCCGTTTTCCTTTTTCAGCTTTTCAAAAAATTCATCGGTAAGTTCCTTATATCCGAAATAGGTATTACCCTCCAATATAACTTTTCCAACTTTGTATCTTTTGCCTTCGTGGATATAGAGGGTTATTTTTACCCCCCCTTCGGGGGAAGTTTTCACCTCATATTTTTCTACTTTCCCTTCTAAGAAACCCTTACTTTTTAAAAACCTATTGATACTCTCTATATCGTGCTTTAAAACCAGAGGCGAATATGGAGGGTGGAACCTCAAAAGGAAAATATTGGGCTCTTCTAGTTCCATTACATCTTTTATTTCGTCACTGTTCAAATACTTTAAACCTTTTATAGTGATTTCTTCGACATATTGGGGTTTACCCTCATCTATATAAAAAACCAATTTGGAAGCACCCTTGATGGGAATTATTCTGTAATGAACCTTTACATTGGGATAACCAGCAATTGCGTAGCGGAGCTTTATCTTCCGCACCATGTTTTCAATTTCTTGTACCGTCAAAGGATGCCCTATGGGGACAAGTTTCTTTAGCTGAAGCTTTTCCTCAACGGCGGGACCCGATATGTAGCCGGTTTGTTGCTCCAAAAGCTCCTGTGGATTTTTGGGAATTCCCAATATTCTCCTAAGTTCTTCCTCAGATATTTCCCGATTTCCGACAAATTCGACGTCGTAAACTATCGGTAGGTCTTTCACCTTTACCAAAAGGCTTAAACCCTCTTTAGGATTCTCCTCCTTGTAGATACCTATATATTCGAAACTCCCCGTGGAGTAAGCTTTTTTAATTGACCTATAAATGTAGTCGGGAGAAAAGACGATACCCTTGTGGAGGTTTAAAAGTTTTAAAACCTCCCTATCGGTTAAATACTTATTTCCCTCTACCTTTATGGAAGAAATTACTTCCTCCGCCAAAAGGGGGATAGGTGAAAATAAGGCGGACAGAAAGAGGATTTTTAAGATAAAGTTGGAGCCTCTTCTTTGGGTTCTTCCTGTTGTTTTTTCCTTTTTTGGGCTTTTTTGATGTAAGGTTTGCCCTGTTTGTTGACCTTTAATTCCACAACATCCACATCTTTCAAAGTTCCCCTTAGAATTTCTTCCGCTATCAGTTCTTCCACTTCCTTCTGCAGACCCCTTTTGATGCTCCTCGCCCCATATTCCGGTTGATAGTATTTGTCGATGAGCCAATCGACGAAACTTTTGTGGAGTTTGACCTTTATCCCCCATTCCTTTAACCCTTCGTTTATCTCTTTGAGATGTAAGTCAATAATTTTAGCCACCGCCTCACGGCTCAAAGGTTTGAAGACTATAATGTCGTCGAGGCGGTTTAAGAATTCGGGGGTGAAGTATTTTTTCACCTGGTCCATTACATTCTTTTTCATTGCGTCGTATTCGATTAATCCGCTCTCCTGTTCAAAACCGACCTTTCCCCTTTCCGATATCAACCTAGCTCCGAGGTTGGAGGTCATGATAATAATGGTGTTGCTAAAGTCTACCGTCCTTCCGAAGGAGTCGGTTAGTCGTCCGTCGTCAAATATTTGTAGGAACAAATTGAATACGTCGGGATGAGCCTTTTCAACCTCGTCGAGTAGTATTACGGAATAGGGTCTCCGCCTGACCGCTTCCGTCAGTTGTCCCCCCTCTTCGTATCCCACATAACCGGGAGGTGCTCCAACCAATTTGGAAACGGTATATTTTTCCATAAATTCCGACATATCGAATCTGATTAGTGCCTCTTCGCTACCGAAGAGATATTCGGCGAGAGCTTTGGCGGTTTCGGTTTTACCCACACCGGTGGGTCCCAGGAACATAAAAACACCGATAGGTCTTTTCTTTCTGTGCAAACCTATCCTCGAACGTCTCAACGCCTTGGCTATCCTCTCAATGGCGTGGTCTTGTTCGAGAACACGTTTTTTGAGTTCATTCTCTATATGTAGGAGTTTTTCAATTTCGCTTTGGGTCAACCTCTTAACCGGGACGCCCGTCCAGCGGGAAATAACTTCCGCTATATCGTCGACTGTAACCTTGGGTTTATTCTTTTCCAAATCCTCTTTCCATTTATTTTTGAGTTCCTCATATTGGGTGCGGAGTTTGAGTTCTTTATCCCTTATTTGGATAGCCCTTTCGTAATCCTGTTCCTCTACAGCTTTTCTCTTTTCCTCCTCGAGTTGCTTAATTTCTTCTTCCAATTTTTTCAGTTCGGGGGGGAGTTCGTAACTGCGCATTTTTACCAAAGCGCCGGCTTCGTCTATAACGTCGATAGCTTTATCGGGAAGCTGTCTGTCGTTTATATACTTTTCGGAAAGCTCTACAGCCTTTTCGAGGGCATCGAGGGTATATTCCACCCCGTGGAAGTTTTCAAATCTATCCTTTAATCCCAAAACTATCTTTTTGGCATCTTCTACCGAGGGGGCGTTAACCATTACCGGTTGGAATCTCCTCTCCAAAGCTCCGTCCTTTTCTATGTGTTTGCGGTATTCATCTATAGTGGTGGCGCCTATTATCTGTATTTCCCCCCTTGCAAGGGCGGGTTTTAGCATATTGGAAGCGTCTATAGAACCTTCGGCACTTCCCGCGCCCACTATTGTGTGAAGTTCATCTATAAAGAGAATGATGTTTTTATTCTTTTCCAATTCCTTGAGGATATTTTTTAATCTCTCTTCGAATTGTCCCCTGTATTTGGTTCCGGCTACAACCGCAGCCATATCGAGGGCTACTATCCTCTTGTTCTTTAAAGGTTCGGGAACTTTACCCTCCACTATACGTTGGGCTAAACCTTCCACAATGGCAGTTTTTCCGACACCGGGTTCCCCTATAAGAACGGGATTGTTTTTTCTTCTCCTCATTAGGATTTGGATAACCCGCTCTATTTCCTTATCCCTTCCAATAACGGGGTCTAGTTTTTTCTCCCTGGCAAGTTGGGTTAAATCCTTTCCGTATTTATCCAAGTTGGGAGTGGGAGCCGCCTTTTTTTGCTCCTGTTCCGGTATCTCGCCGAGTAGATGCAGGATTTCCCTCCTTACGGAATATTCGTCCAAACCGAAACTTCTCAATACCTTTCCGCCGAGACCGGTCTTTTCCCTTACGATAGCCAGGAGGAGGTGTTCGGTTCCAACAAAGGGGTGGTGTAATATGCGGGATTCCTCAACCGCCAGTTCTATAACCCTTTTCGCATCGGGCGAAAATAGTACTTCCCCTTTAAAATTCCCCTGGGTCATTTGGGCTTCAAGTGTTCTCTTTACCTTCTCAACGCTCAATCCAAACTTGGACAAAACCAGGGAGGTAATCTCGTCGTTTTCGAGAAGAGCCAATAGAAGATGCTCGCTACCCAAATAGTGATGCCCGTAATTAGCCGCTATATCTTTTGCTTTCAATATAATTTGTCTTGCTTTATCTGTAAACTTGTCAAACATTCCAGCCATCCCTCCTACAAGGATACTAAAGTTTTAATGTAGGAAACAAAGGGGTCTTCCACTCGAAGGTTAATCAGATGAGATTAATCCTACTACAAATTTTGGTTGTAAACCTTTCAAGCCTTATAAGGTTATTATTAAGTAATTTAAAACTTTAAGTGGCGATAGTATTATCTCCCTACTAAAAGAGGAATCTAAAAAACTTCACCAAACTAAAGGGTTTAAAAGAAAAGAATATCGATAAGGGGAAAGATTAATCTTCCTTATCCTCTTTTAGGATAAATTCGACCGCAGTCCTGACGCCGAAGCCCGTTCCCCCGGTCTTGGGATGCCAGAGATAGGGTTTTCTAGCCCAAGCGGGACCCGCTATATCTATGTGTATCCAGGGAATCTGTTTTCCATCTTTTTCGCCCACGAACTCCTGGAGGAACATCGCGGCGGTTATAGCCCCGCCGTAGCGGGATTTCCCGAGGTTGGATATATCGGCTATATCGCTCTTTATCTCCTCCCTCAGAAGCTCGTCGTCGAGGGGTAGCTGCCACATGCGTTCGCCCGTCTTTTTGGTCAGCTCGAGGTATTGGTCGATAAACTCCTGCTCGTTTCCAAAAATTCCTGCGGTATACTCCCCGAGGGCGACCACGCAGGCGCCGGTGAGGGTAGCCATATCGACAATCTTGTCCGGCTGCTGTTCGCTCGCGTAGGTTAGAACATCCCCCAAGGTAATCCTTCCCTCGGCGTCGGTGTTTCCAACCTCTACGGTTTTGCCGTTTCTCATTCTAATAACGTCGTCGGGGCGGTAGGAGTTGCCGTCGGGCATATTTTCGGCGGCGCCTACAAAGCCGTGAATCTCAACATTTTCGGGTGCCAATCCCAACTTTTTCAGTTCCCCGAGGGCTTTGAAAACACCCAAAACCGCACAGGCGCCCGCCTTATCCATTTTCATGGTCTTCATAAACTGTTCCGGTTTGATGTTGAGACCCCCGCTGTCGAAGGTTAGACCTTTACCAACAAAGGCGAGCTTTTTCTTCGCCTCCCCTTGGGGTTTATACCTTATGTGGATAAACCTCGGTTTTACGGCGCTTCCCTTACCCACCGCCCAGAGACCGGGCATCTCCTTTTCGACCCAACAGGGGTCTTTTATATCAATCTCAAACCCGTATTGGTCGGCTATCTCTTTCGCAATTTTTGCAAAGGTTTCGGGATTTATCTCGTTGGGGGGAGTGTTCACCAAATCCCTCGCGAAGTTTTGCGCCTCGGCTAAAACCTTTCCGAGTAAAACGGCTTTTTCATCGGCGTTGGCGTATTCGACAACCTCCAAGCCTTTGTAGTCGTTCTCCTCCTTTTTGGTCTTGTATTTGTCGAACTTGTAGGTTCCGAGAACCACACCCTCGGCGCAGGCTTGGGAGCAAATCTCCTTTTTGACGTTTATCAAGACCTTTCTATTTTTGTCCCTTTCGAGCCTTTGGGCTACCTTTGCGGCTACCTCCCTCGCCACGGTGCGGTTTACCTTATCCCTTTTACCCAAACCGGCGAGGTAGACCCTTTTAAATTCGAAACCGCTAACGGGAACTTTGATTATTTCACCCTTTTTGGCTTTGAAGTTTTCCTCCTCCATAAAGGGTTTTACCCTTTCCAACACCTCTTGGGGGAGGTCTTCGGTCTCACCCTCGAAGAGGAAAAAGACAACCGCATCCCCCTTATAGTTTTTCCAATCGTTTTTAAAGACTTTCACTTCCATAGGAATAGGAATATAAGACCCCTCGCTTGGACTCTTTATTCCCCTCCTCAAATTGTTAAGTTTCGGTTAATCAACCCAAAAGGGGTAGGTGTAAACCTAAGAAATTAAGTAGATTTTAATCTATGTCCTCCATTTATCCCCCCTTAGAGGAGTTAGAAAGGGAACTTTTGAGGGAGACCGATAACAACCCCGCCGTAAGGCGGGCTATAGAATATGCAAAGGAAAAACATAAGGAGCAAAGGCGCAAAACCGGAGAGCCCTACGTCGTCCACCCCCTATGGGTCGCCCTAAAGCTTGCCCAAATGAAGATGGATATACCCACCGTTGTGGCGGGTGTTTTGCACGACACGGTCGAGGATACCGACGCCACTCTTGAGGAGATAGAGGAGCTCTTCGGCAAAGATGTCGCCCGACTGGTGGACGGGGTTACGAAGCTCGACAAGCACCGCTTCCGCTCCAAGGACGAGGCGCAGGCGGAAAACTTCCGAAAGCTGTTGCTTGCCACTGCCGAGGATATAAGGACGCTCATCATCAAACTGGTCGACCGCCTCGACAATATGCGGAGTCTCCCGATATTCCGCCGCGAAAAACAGCAGAGAATTGCGAGGGAAACCCTCCTCGTTTACGCCCCCCTCGCCCACCTTTTGGGTATGTGGGAGATTAAGTCCCAATTGGAGGATTTGTCCTTTAAATACCTCTACCCGGAGGAATACGAAAGGGTTAAACACTTTGTGGGAAAGGCGAGGAAGGAACTCGAGGAGTATCTGAAAAAGTATGTAATCCCTCCCCTAAAGGAGGAATTGGAAAGGGCGGGTATACCGGCGACTATAAAGTACCGTTCAAAACACCTCTACAGCATCTGGGAAAAGACAAAAAGGAAGGGTATTGAGCTGGAAGAGGTTCACGACATTTTGGGGGTGAGAATAATAACCGACACCGTTCCGCAGTGTTACACCGCCCTCGGGGTGGTTCACCAACTCTGGAAACCAGTTGCCGGAAAGTTCAAGGACTACATCAGCATGCCGAAACCCAACCTATACCAATCGCTCCATACCACCGTGGTGGGTCCCAAGGGGCGGTGGGTTGAGTTTCAGATTCGCACTTGGGATATGCACTACATCGCCGAAAAGGGTATAGCCGCCCACTGGGCGTATAAGGCGGGTAGAAAACCCAAACCCCAGGAGGAGAAAATAGCAAAAGCCCTTCGGGATTTGGTCGAGAGCTTCAGCAACCCCGAGGAGTATAGGGAGATAACGAAACGCCTAAGGGAGGAACTGGACAAGGAGGTCTTTGTTTACACCCCGAAGGGGGATGTCGTCGCCCTGCCAAAGGGTGCGACGCCGGTCGACTTCGCATACGCAATTCACACCGAATTGGGAAACCGCTGCGCCGGTGCTAAAGTGGACGGTCGGATAGTCCCCCTCGATTACAAGTTGCAAACCGGCGAGAGGGTGGAGATAATCACCCACCCCAATAAAAAACCCTCCCCCGAATGGCTTAAATTCGTAAAAACTGCCAAGGCGAGGCAGAGAATAAAGCAGTTCCTAAAGAAGGAATTGGAGGAAAGACTCCTCGAAGAGGGTAGGAAGATATGGCTCCGCCTGGCGGAAAAGTACAACCTCGACCTAAAAGAGGTTTTGGAAAGGACGAGGAAAACCGAAAGGGAGCTCTTCATCCAGCTGGCAAAGGGAAAGCTGTCGGAAAAGTGGATTCTCTCCCACCTCCCCAAGGAAAAAAAAGAGGGCGAGCATATCCCCGATAAGGCTCCGCAGGAGGGTGTCCTCGATTGGGAGGAATTCAGGGGTATAAAGTACACCCTCGCCAAGTGTTGCCATCCCCTACCGGGGGAGGAGGTTAAGGCGGTCATTCAGAGGGGCAAAGGTTTGGTTCTCCACTCGAAGGATTGCCCAAATCTCAAAAACCTCGAGAGGATAGCACCCCACAAGGTTTTCACCGTTAGGTGGAACGAAAAGGGTCAGTTTCCCGTTCCCCTGCAGGTGGTCGCCTACGATTATGTGGGACTTTTATCGGATATAACCTCTCTCTTCGCCCAAAAGAGGGTAAACATAGTAAACGCGAACACCTCCACGAGGGGAGATAAAGCCTATCTCAACATTACGGGGATTTTTAAAGATTACAACCACCTAAAGGAGGTAGAGGAGGCTATTTTAAAACTCCCAAAGGTGTTGGAGATTAAGAGGGTTTAGTTCCCCCTTTGGGTTTTTCGGTTTCGTCGTCCACGACGGGGGCGTTTCCGCTAAAGAGGTCTTCCATAGTTAGTTCCTTTTTGGGAGTTTCACCCTTGGGAGGTTCGGTTTTGGTTTCTCCCACGAGTTGGTCGAGGAACTCCTTTTGGGATTTTGGTTTCTGCTCGGTTTCCCCCGACAGGTATTGTTTAACCTTTTGCTCCCCCTCGAGGGTGGTCTTTTTGAGTTGCTCTTTTAGCTCCGCCGCCTGGAGTTCGAGCTGAATGGAAGCCCATTCCTGGCGCACCTTTCGCACTATCCTACCCAATTGGGTGGCAAACTCGAGCATCTTTTCGGGACCAAAAACTACAAAAGCCACCGCGAGGATTAAAAGCAGTTGGAGTTCCATTAAGGGTTTAGACTAATGTATACAACTTATGTTATAGTAACCTTTCTATAAATGTATAGCAAATTAGAGTTTGAATTTGAATTCATTACCCCCGCCTTTATAGGCGGGGCTTTTAATCAAGAAAAGGAGTATTTAGAGCTTAGACCCGCATCCTTAATAGGCTCTTTGCGGTACTGGTTTAGGAACTTGTTGGGAACTATTACCGATAACGTTAATGCAATTTATAAACTTGAAGAGGAACTTTTTGGAAGTCAACAAAAGGCGGGTGCCGTTAAAGTAAAAGTAAAACCTCAAGGTGATTTACAGAATTACATAAAAAATCAATTACCTTCTGGGGTTTCATATATAGCCTATGGACTACAAGGGAGACCCTATTTAGATATCGGTTCGAAATTTCAAATTACCTTTTTGGTTCCCAAAAAATACAAAGACCTTTTTGTGTCCTTTTTATATCTCTACAACTTTTTGGGAAGCTTGGGGGGAAGAAGCCGCCGCGGGTGGGGAAATTTTATTTTGAAACCTATTAGTGAATTAAAAGAGGATTTTAAGAATCTTGATTGGGAGGTCTTTAGCAAAGAACTTTTAGGGGAAATATATAGGGGATTTACGAATAAGGCTAAAGAATTTTTGGAAACCCTAGAAGAGAATGAAGAAACAATTAATTTTAACCCTTTGTGGAAATTTGAAATTTTTGAACCTTATAAGGAGGAATTTAAAAAGGAAAATTCTATTTTCCTTTTGAGAACTTTGTCTTATAGCTATGGAAATTATAGAAGAAACCATAGAAATCCTGATTATGGAAATTTCAAAAATTTTCTTAACTATAGGGACAAATACAAACACCAGTGTATAGTTTACAATCGGATATGGTTTGGACTACCTATAAATGTTAGGTATAAAACTGGAGAAAAAGGTTTTATTAATCTTTTTCTAGAAGAAAAACCTACAAGATTAGCCTCACCTGTAATTTTCAGATGTGTTAAGGGGGAAGTTATAAACTACTTTAGACCTCTAATAATTATTAAAAAAAGTGACGATTTAGTAATTGATAAAACTGAAGAATGTAAAAATAAAAATTCTCAAAATTTAACTTTTTATGGTTGGAACGTTCCAAAAGGTAAAGTTCAGGGTTTAACTGCAGATAAAAATATTAAGAGACCTATAGTATCAAAGTACCCTTTTGAGGATTATATAAAACACTTTCTCCAACGAGTTTTTCAAATAGAAAATCCCATCTTAACTTTAGGAGGCTAAATAATGAAAAATAACTCCAAAGATTGGCTTTTAATATTCACATCCTCACCCGTTCAAGGATTTATAAGGGCTTCAAAGAAGACAAAAGACCTATTTGCGGGAAGTTATTTGCTTTCTTTCTTAACCTTCAAAGTTATTAAAGCTTTTGAACAAAATACCGTACGCGGAATAGATGAAGTTATCTATCCCGTGGTTAAGGAAGAAATAAAACATTTCCACCAATTGTTAATGGGTAATTATCCCAACCGATTTGTGGCTATTTTGAGGGATAAAACGCCGTGTGAGGTTAAAGAATTAGTAGACCTTTTAAAGAAAATTTTTTACCAGGAAATAGAAAAAATAAAAAATACAGAAATAGAATTTATTGAAAACTTTTTAAAGAAGCTACAGGATAGTTTAGACAATCATAGGTGTATAATTAATCTTCCAAATCTTATAGGAGCAAAAGAACAATTTCCTAAACATATCTTGGATTATTTTCAAGTTTTTATTACCGTTAAGGAACTAAAAAGTTTATGTAACTACCGGGAGGAGTATGAAAATACCGAAAAACTTCTCGGAGGTAGAAAAACCTTTAGACCCTATAAAGGAGAAATAGATAACGCTACCTATAAGAAAAAAAAGAGATAATGAAACAGAAGTCTGTCTTTTTCCCGATGGTTGCACCACCTGCGGTGAGCGGTTGCACTTGGCTATCGATTGGGAAAATGCAAAGCTCGAAGATATAGGAGAGAAAGAAAGGCTATGCGGTTTGTGTTATGCAAAGCGTAAACTCGCCGATATTTATCTATTGAAGGATGAAGATATAAGAGAAAAACTCGAAAAGGTTAAGGAAAAAGAAGAAAGCCTATTAAAGGAAAAATTGGAAGAAGAATTGAAGTTAGCCTTTAATAGGTTTCCTTCCACTCACGATATAGCACTCGCAAAGGAAAAATTCATATTTTTCCTCGAATTGGCGGAAATTTTGAATGGTGAAGAATTGAAGAAGTTCTTAACATACCTATTAAAGGTTCTACTCGTATTCAGAGACCGCGGGAGTATCGCTTATGGGATTAACCCCTACTGGAGGGATAAATTAAGAAGAAATGTTTCCCAAAAATGGGAGGGAATAATAAAGGAAATTGTAGAGGAACTTAAAAAGGATGAGACTTTCGGACAATTTTTCAGGGGTGAAGACCACCTTAATAAACTAATCAAGGATTACAAAATAGTTCTATATAACCCTTGGATGGTTTCTATACATCTTCTATCCACTCACGAGTTGAAAAATTTGGAAAACGACCTGCTTAAGGAACGCGAAAAACAGAAACGGAAAAAAATCCAAGTGGATAGGGATATTTCAAAAGAGCTAAGCCTTTTAGAGGAATACAAAAGCATCCTCAAACACATTTTTGGGCTGTTAAAGGAGAAAAAGGGAAAAGATTACGAGAAGATTTTCAATAGGGTTTCCTATTTCGGAATAATCTTTTCCGACGGCGACAACATAGGGAAAATTTTGGGTGGAGATAAGGAAATCCTCCGAAAGGATAGAGATTTCGGTTTGAAATTCCACAAAGCGTTTTCCGAAAAATTATCCGAATACGCTACAAATGTTGCGAAGGAGTTGGAAAAAGACCCGCCGGTGGAAAATCCCGGTTTTATAAAGGTCATCTACGCCGGCGGTGACGATATTTTCGCTTTTGTTCAACCCAATGAGGTTATAAGGACTTTAAGAACTACCTCCGAAAGGTATAGGGAGACCCTTAGATGCCTTTTAAGGGAAGAAAGGGCAACAACCTCGGCGGGTGTGGTTATAGGACACGCCAAGGTGAGTTTGAAATATCTGTTGGCAAAAACCTACGAAGGTGAAAGTGAGGCTAAAAATTCCTTTGGAAGGAATGCGTTTGTAATAAAGGTTATTTCCCGTAGTGGAGAAGAAACCACTTTCGGTTCCAAATATAGGTATAGTGCCTTTGGAAATCCCCTAGGATTGTTGGAACGGCTTACCAAGTATTACGCAAAGGGGAAAATATCTTCCAAACTACCCTATGCCCTTAGGGAGTTGGCGGATAGGTTTTTCTCCGCAGGAAAAAGTCCACATATCGGGAGTAATGAGGAGGAAATAAATAAGCTAATAAAAAATGAAAATAAAAAATTTACTTTGGCGAAAACCCTTTTAAGAAGGGAACTTAAGAGAAAATTAAACCTAGAAAGTAATGAAAAAGAAAATCCTAAAGAGGAACTCATAAAGGAGATAGAAACCTTTTTCGAACAGCAGTTTAAGAAACATACCGAAAACCCTTTAAAGGAAAAAATCGAAGCTTTGGAAAGTCCTGAAAAGGGTAATAAACAGCCCCAAAAAACCCTTTTTGTGGGGGATTTGTTGAAAAACCTTGCGGGGATGTTTTATGTTGCCAGAACACTAAGCGGGTGGGAGGAAGATGGATAGGCTTTACCTTTTGGAGTTAAACCCTATAGACAATTACGTAATAGGTGGTTTAAGGAATTTTCAAGCGGGTGTTGATACTTACAGGGAGACTCTATTCCTTCCCGACATTATGAAATTTTTCGCTTTATTGGACTTAGAAGATTTTAAAGTTTGCGGTGTATTTCTCCGGAAAGACGGAGAAATTTATTTCCCCATTCCGGCGGATTTTTTAAGACCACGAAAGGGACAGAGTGGAAGTTTAAAACTATCCAAACTTAAAAAGGTAGAAGATTTAAAGTCACGCGAAGGGGATATTATTTTCGATATAGACCCCGAATATATTCCCTATATAGAGGAAGAGGGCGATACCAAATATGAAGGTGCAAACGGGTTTATAAGTGCAAAGAGTTTAGAACCCTATTTCCAATACGGGGAAATAAAACAAGACCTAAAAACGGATTCCATTAAATCTATTTCCGAATTTATCAAACGGGAATTAAAAATAGGATTAACCCTAAATTTCGATAGCTTTACAGCACAAGAGAGTAGGCTTTATATGACCTTTGTAAACCGCGTAGTGAGAGGGGTTAAGCTGGTAGCCCTTTTAAAGGTAAAGGAAGGAAAAGAAAACCTTAATGGGGAATCCACTTTGAAACCTCCCAATGGTTTCTTTTATTTCGGGGGAGAAACAAGGGTTGCCTCGGTAGATACAAAACCTTTAGAGGAAGGAAATCCTTTGCATTTCCTCAACGGGGATATGGAAATAAAGGGGGGCAACCTTTACAGGTTTTATCTAACATCGCACACATATCTACCGGAGGAATTGAAATTAAAAAGAAAACTAATATTGGGAGAATTAAACGGGAAAAGCAAAAAAAGTGGATGTAAATTTAGCGTCGAATGGGTTTTTAGTGCAGGAAAAGAATGGATTTCTGGATTTGCAAAACCGGGTATACAGATGCTAAAACCGGGAACGGTTTTAATCTTGAAGGCTTTAGAGGATTGTAAGAATATTAAAAGACTTACCTGTATTCAGAGTTACGAGTATTTACCCATTTTAAAGGGGCGTAATGCTCCCAAAAAGGTTGAAAATATCGTCAAGGAAGAAAAAAATCTCTGCGACTACGGTTGGAACTATGGAATTTTAGCCCCTTATGGAGGTGTAAGAAATGAATAATGTAAACCTGAAAAAGGTTATCTTTTTTAAAGCGGTTAGTCCCGTTCATATGGGAGCGGGGCAGGGTTTGGAACATATAGACTTACCCATTCAGAGGGAAGTCCATACCAAGTTTCCAATCTTTTACGCCTCGGGTATAAAGGGAGCCTTTAGACAATATGCGTTGGAAAAGGCTTATAAAGAATTAATTGGAAATGAAACTATAAAAAAGAATGTTAAAGAAATTTTAAACCTATTAGGTAGAACGGATAATGTTCAACAAATAGTGGAAAAAATAATAACTTTATCCCTCTTGGATAGTTGGGTTGAAGGATTCCCGGCTATTGGTGAGAGTAAAGAAAAAGAACTCTATAAAAATGATATAAAAAAATACATTACAGAAAAATTTATGGAAACTTTAAAAGTTGATGAAAAATCATTAGACCAATCCAAGATTGGGAAACTTTTAACCGAAATTGTAGAGGAAATATTCAAAACAACCGAAATATTAGCCTACATATTTGGAAGTCAAAACAATCGCGGGGCTATAACTTTTAGCGATGGAATGATATTGTTCTTTCCCGTAAAATCCCTAAAGGGTGTTTTCGCATATACGACATCACCTTTGGTGTTGGAAAGATTTAAGGAGTTCCTGAAAAGGGAGTTTCCTATTAGGAGACCTTCACAAGGAAATATATATGCTTCCGAAAATTTGATATTTCAAGAAAGTCAAGATAGTAAAGACAGTAAAGTAATCCTTGAAGAATTCGAATTTAGTTGGGTTAGTGCCTGTTTCGAATTCCTCCCTTGCGAGTTAAAAAATCAAATAAAAGAGCGTTTTGCTATAGTCGATGACGATACCTTTACCTACTTTGTAGAAAACTTTACCGAAGTTGTAACGAGGATAAAAATAAATCCCGAAACCGGAACCGTTAATCAAAGGTCGCTTTGGACGGAAGAGTATTTACCCGCCGAAAGTGTTATGTATTCACTTTATTTTGAAAACAAACCCCTATCGGAGAAACATCTGAAATATCTACCCAAAAATGGGGAACTCATAAATATAGGTGGAGACCAAACGGTGGGTAAAGGCTTTGTAAAACTCCACATTGTGGAACTTTAAAAGGAGGAACCTCCAATGGGAAATAGAACTTTAACTCAAGAATATGCCCTTTATGCGTATGAATGTATTGAGGAAGTAAGGGAACTAAATTTACAATCGGATTACAAAACAAGAGTTAGAAGATTACCCGCAATGATTATCCATAATGGTCTTTTAACTACTTTAACTTTTCTATACTCGAAAGCCAAGTTTAAAAATGAGAAAAACGAAAATGCTCCTAATGCCGAAGCGCTATTGCTTAAACATATTGTAGCTTGGTTAGAATATAGAGAACCTAAAGAAATAACTCAACAAGATATAAGCTTTTTTATAAAAAAATTGGCAGAAACTGATTTTCAACACTTAATGCTTTACTCCAGAAGGGCTTTAACCCTCGCCCAGTGGCTCAAAAGGTTGGTGGAGGGAGAGTTTGAAGATGCAAAAGACGAATAAATCAACTTTAAGAATTTGGAATACTAATCAGGTTGAAAATTTTTCCCTTTTATTTAATAAATTGATATCTAAAATAATAGTTGAGGTTAACATAGATAAAAATCGCAAAGAGAAAGCTCCAGTTTGGCAATTTTACACAAATAATTTTGGTAAAAACACGGATAAGGTAAAAAATCAAGTAAAAAGTGCTCTTTTAAAGAAAATACAATCCTATTCTCCAAAAGAAAAGGAAAAGCAGTTAATTAAGCAACTAATAGAAACCTATAAAGAAAACCAATTTGAGGAACTGAAATTAAAAACCGGATACCATTTAGCGGTCGGTTTGGGATTACCCTCCTTTTTTGAAAATGGTTTAACCTTACACCACATTTATGGAACCCCTTATATTCCCGGAAGTTCCGTTAAGGGTTTGGCGCGTTTTACATTCCTAACGAAGGCTTTTAACATTTTTCCGTTTGATGGTCTTAGTGAGGTTCCCTCCTTGAGGTTAAAAAATGAAGATGAACCTTTTAAGGAATTGGTAGAAATAGATAAAGCATTTGTGGAGTCAAAAGATTTTGAAGAATTCTATGAAAAAGAAGTTAAAGATTTATTAAAAGTTAAAGATTTATTAGTGGAAAATACACCTACTGAGGAATTGGAAAAGTTTTATTACCTATTTAAGGAACTCTTTGGAACCCAACATTACCGTGGAAGGGTTATTTTTGCCGACGCTTTTGCCACCGAATGGAAGTTTAAGGTCGATATTATGAATCCTCATTATCAGAAGTGTTATCAAAGTACACCGAAAGACAGAGGAGATAGCGAAAACAATGAAGGTGGTCTATACCTCATAGGGGACTGGCATAATCCCACACCCATATTTTTCCTCACGGTGGATAAAGGTGCTTCATTTTCATTCCTGTATAAGGTAGAAAAACCGAAGTTAACCCTTAAAGGGGAGGAAATAGATTTAAAGGAACTTGTAGGGGAACTTTTAAAGGAAGGTTTGTCCCTTTTAGGGATAGGGGGCAAAAGGGGCAAAGGCTACGGGTGGTTTGAGTAAAGTAAAGATACCTAAAAATGTTTTAGCAGTTTCTCCTTTATTTCTTCTACTGAAGTTGAGAATAAAAATCCTCCCTTAAAAGGGATTGGTAGGAAAATACTTCCCTTTCGAGATGAAAGATTACGACATTAGGAATATCGCGATTATTGCCCACGTCGACCACGGGAAGACCACCCTTGTGGACAACATGCTAAAGCAGTCGGGTCTCTTTAGGGAAAACCAAGAGGTGGGGGAATTAATCCTCGATAACCTCGACCTCGAGAGGGAGAGGGGAATAACCATAATGGCTAAAATCGCCTCCGTCTGGTATGGGAATACCAAGATAAACATAGTCGACACGCCGGGACACTCCGACTTTTCGGCGGAGGTGGAAAGGGTTTTGAGGATGGTCGACGGGGCGCTGCTGTTGGTGGATGCCGCCGAGGGTCCCATGCCCCAGACCCGTTTCGTTCTGAAAAAGGCGCTCGAGCAGGGGCTAAAGCCCATTATCGTTATAAACAAGATAGATAAGGCAAATGCCCGCCCTGAGGAGGTTGTCGAGGAGGTTTACGACCTCCTATTGGAGTTGGGAGAGGACGAATCCCTTTTGGAGGTTCCCGTTCTATACGCCATAGGGAGGGAGGGAATAGCGAAGTATTCCCTCGAAGAGGAAAGTAAAGATTTGAGACCCCTCTTTGAGACCATAGTCAAACACGTTCCCCCTCCGAGGGCTTTAAGGGACGATACAACCCAACTGTTGGTTTCCTCGCTCGATTACGACCCCTATGTGGGGAGACTCACCATTGGAAAAATCTTCAGCGGGTCTCTGAAGAAGGGGCAGGATGTGGTTCTCCTCAAAAAGGACGGGACTACCGTTAGGGGTAAGGTTCAAAAGCTCTTCGTCTACGAGGGCAT
>JALVTI010000131.1 GCA_027035985.1 Aquificales bacterium
CATTAAATACCAAATTTAATTTGCGTTAAATTTAATGGGGCGGTGGACGGGACTCGAACCCGCGACCCGGGGATCCACAGTCCCCTGCTCTACCAGCTGAGCTACCACCGCCTCCGCCAAAGGAATTAATATAACTAAAAACCCCCGGAGGTTCAACCCGTTTATTTCTCCAAAAGGGTTTTCCGAGATAAGGGATATTTTCTCCTCTATTGGGAATGCTGTTTCCACACCTCTGCGGGATGGTTTACTATCTCTACTCTATATAGGTTAATTCCCTTTACAGGGAACTTCTTTCCCCTCCCACCAACCATAGTTTTTTTTGAATTCCAGCCCTCAATGGGTAGGGGCTTTACCTCAATCTGATTAAGTGGATTAAGAAAAGTTTTTTCCGACAACGGGTGATTGATTAATGCCTTCCAATAGGTGGTTTTCAAAATATCTCCTTTTTAAGGCTCCGATTTTTTCTCCCTTTGGTGTAGGCACTTCTAAATTTTTTGACCCTCTTGACGGATAGATGGGAAAAACCAACCATTCGGGTTTTAAGCAACTTCTAAACCTCGAATGGGAAAAAATGGAGGAAAAAAGCCCCTATTGAGGTATGGGAACCTTTTTAACCACCTTTCGGGCTAATTCTTTGAAAGCCTTGGCGGTCAGGCTTTCGGGGTAGGCTTCGACCACCGGTTCGCCCCTATCGGATGCCTCGCTGACCGACGGCTCTGTCGGTATCTGGGCGAGTATCTCCAAGCCCTTCCGTTTGGCGTATTCCTCCACCCTACCCTTTCCGAAGATGTAGCTTCTTTCACCGCAATTGGGGCAGACGAAGTAAGCCATATTTTCGACCAAACCCAGGACGGGCACGCCCAATTCCTCAAACATCGCGACCGCCTTCTTCACGTCGGCGAGGGCTACATCTTGGGGGGTGGTTACCACTATCGCACCGTCCAAAATGAGGTTTTGCGCGAGCGTTAGCTGAACGTCCCCCGTGCCGGGCGGTAGGTCAACCACGAGGTAGTCGAGCTCTCCCCAATCGACGTCGAACATAAATTGCTGAATAGCCTTCATTAGGAGCGCACCCCTCCAGATAACGGGGGTTTCCTCGTTGGGGAGCATAAACCCTATCGAGAGCACCTTTAAGCCGTTCTTTTCGACCGGCAGTATCTTTTGATTGTCGTTTACCGAAACGACCGCATTTTTGAGACCCAAGATGGTGGGAACGGAGGGACCATAAATGTCGGCATCGAGCAGACCCACCTTATAGCTGGCTTTTTTGAGCGCCACCGCGAGGTTGGCGGCAACAGTGGACTTTCCAACGCCTCCCTTTCCGCTACCGACCAGGATAACCCGCTTAATACCGGGGATTTTCCTCTTGGGAGGTAGACCGGGACCCAAAGTCGGTATTTGGGGCATACCCCCTTGGGGGGGCTGCTGATGTTGCCCTGCTTGGGCGGTGTAAAACCTAACCTTTACCGAGTTTAGCCCCTCAATGTCCCCGAGGGCGTTCATCAGCTTTATTTTGAGGATATCCTCAACCCCCCTTCGGGGGAGGAATATGTGCAGAACCAGGTTTCCATTTTGGTCTATCTCCACATCGCGGGTTATATCCCTTAGGGAACCCTCCATTTGGAGTTCCTTTAAATCTTCCCTCTCCAGCGCGCGGAGTATCTCTTCTTTGGTAACCATAAAGGGAGATTGTGTTTTTGAACGCTAACAAAGGCAAGAAGGGAGGACATAGACCCTTAGAAGGAGGGAAGTTTCATACCCCCCAATAGGTATTTGAGGTCGTTGTCGGTAAAGGACATTCCGCCGCCGACAAAAACGGTTCTGTATTTGCTGTTTAGCAGGTCGTAACCTCCTGCCTTGATAAAGAAGGGTCCATAAACCATATATTTGAACCCCAACTCGGTGTTAGGGTTTAAGTCCTCCCCGGGGTGGTCTTCCCTTCCGAAATCCCACATATCGAAGGTAAACATAAGTTTGGGGTTGTAAACGTAATCCACCCCCACACCGCCGGTGCTCTCCTTTATACCGAAGCGGAGGACGAAGGAGGAACCGAAGTGAAACCACCTGTCGGGGAAAATCCTCGCGTATTGGAGGTTAAATTCCGGTTTGTATTCCTTCTCGACAACCTCGTAGGGCTGTCCGTTTTCGTAATAGGTCTTTTTGGTAACCTTTCCGGCGCTGTCGCCCACTATACCGAACAGATAGTATTTGCTCTCGTCCGGTTGAAGCATAACGTTGACTCCCGCCTTGCTGTCGCCCTCACCCTCGTATTGGGCGAACGCCTCTATGTGGAGTTGAGTCCTCGAGACCAGCGATGAGACCTCTCCGAGCGTTTTGACTGAACGCTTCAGCTCGACGTAGAGGCTTTTGTCATTTATAAGTTTTCCGAGGGTTCCCCTCCCCTCCTCTATCTTTTTGGTAATCTTCGCTATATTGCGCAGGGTTTGGGCGAGCGCCTCCCTATTTTTGGCTAAGGTTTCGCCGGCGGTGTTGAGGTTTCTGACTAATTTGGGGAGTTCATCGTTCAGTTGCTCCGACAAAAGGGCAAGGTTTTTCAGCGTCTTCACCGCGTAGGGTTGGGAGTCCTTTATTAACCCGTTGAGGTTTTCAGCCAACCGGTTGTAATTTTCCGCCAATTGGGGGAGTTCTCTCCTCAACACCTTCAGGGTTTCCCTTAGGTTTTCCAACGTGAGGGTGACGTTTTTGCGGTTTTCCTCCAAAAGGAGGTTTAGGTTTTTCGTCAACTCTTGAAGGTTTACTATCAAATCGTCCAGCCTCTTGCGGTTCTCCTCCAGCAGGAGGTTCAGGTTTAGCGCGAGGCGGTCAATACTGCCCGCCGTTTTGGAGATGGAAGCCACCATTTGGGAAAAGCCCGGAGGCACTTCCGTATGGGATATTACCGAGTTGGGGGGGAGCTTTCCGCTCCAGGGGTGTCCCGGCTCTATTTCCACATACTTGTCACCCAAAAGTCCCAAACTCTCTATTTTCGCGACCGCATCGCGGTAGAGGGGAACGTTTTCGTTTAGCTCCAGCACCACCTCCACTTTGCCGTCCTTAAAGCGGAGGTCTTTGACTTTTCCGACCTTGACACCCGCCACCCTCACATCGGCACCCTTTGAGAGACCGCCGACATTTTTGAAATAGGCGTAATACTCAACCCTGTTTCCTTTGCCTATCGGCAGTTCCCCGAAAAAGAGTATCACCCCCGCCAGCGCTAACGCCGAGAGGGTAACGAAAAAACCGACCTTTAGGGCGCTGTTATTGGACATACAAAGAGCAAATTTTATCCCCCGCCGAAGGCGGGCTCTTTCTCTTTAGAAATCCCCCTCCCCTTCGGGCGACAATTAAAGTTGTTATGAAAATAGTCGACCTACGCGGGTTAATTTGGGAGGAGAACGAACACCTCGAGAGGATAAAAAAACGCGGTGAACTCCTATCGGAGGAATACGAAGAGACCGTTAAGAGGATTATCGAAGATATCCGCCAAAGGGGTGACGAGGCTCTGGTCGAATACACCAACAGGTTCGATAGGGCCAACGTCTCCCGCGCGGGGGAGTTGGAAATACCCTATTCCGAACTTAGGAGGGCTTACGAAAGCGTACCTTCCGACTTGAGGGACGCCTTGGAGTTTGCCACCGCGAGGATTAGGAAGTTTCACCAGAGGCAATTGGAAAACGGCTTTCTCGTGGAGGAAGAGGAGGGTATTATCCTCGGTCAGAAGGTCGTTCCCCTCGAAAGGGTGGGCGTATACGTGCCGGGCGGAAAGGCTCAATATCCCTCCTCGGTGCTTATGAACGTTATCCCCGCCAAGGTTGCCGGTGTCGACGAGATTGTTATGGTCTCCCCCAATCCCAACCCCGCGACGCTGGCAGCGGCATTTATTGCGGGTGTGGATAGGGTTTTCCGCATAGGTGGTGCGCAGGCGGTCGCAGCCCTCGCCTACGGGACGGAGTTGGTTCCCAAAGTCGACAAAATAGTGGGACCCGGAAATATCTACGTCGCGTTGGCGAAGAAACTCCTCTACGGCGTTGTCGATATAGATATGGTTGCGGGACCTTCCGAAATTCTCGTTATCGCCGACGAGAGCGCCAATCCCGCTTGGGTTGCCGCCGATTTGCTCTCTCAAGCCGAGCACGACGAACTGGCGGGACCCTTCTGCATAACCCCCTCCTTCGAAATGGCTCTAAAGATTAAAGAGGAGGTGGAAAAACAACTGCAAACCCTCGAGAGGAACGAAATAGCGCGCAAATCGGTCGAAAAGTGGGGAACTATATTTGTGGTGGAAGACCTCGAGGAGGCTTGCCGTCTCGCAAACCTAATAGCCCCCGAACACCTTGAAGTGGCGACCCGCGACCCGTGGCGGCTTCTCCCCAAAATAAAGCACGCCGGCGCGATATTTTTGGGACACTACACCACCGAACCGCTCGGAGACTACGTTTTGGGACCCAACCACACCCTACCCACCGGCGGAACCGCCCGTTTCTACTCCCCCTTGGGGGTTTACGACTTTCTAAAGAGAAGTTCCGTTATCTACGTCTCCAAGGAGGGTTTTGAAAAAGTCAAAGACCCCGCAAAGGTTCTCGCCCAATATGAGGGTCTAACCGCCCACAGGAGGTCTATAGAGATTAGGGAGGAAAACGGTTAAAGGTGTTCCTTTTCCGTTCCCCCGTCGGTTTTTATCAGTTTTTTACCCTAAGAGGTTAACCAAAAGATTTTTATTCCCCTCGGCGGAGGTTTAACGGTAAGACCTTCCTTTAAAGGTTGGTGTTTTCCACTGTACCTTTTGGGAAAGCGCACTTTTTCTACTTTGGTTGGTGTTTTTTCTTATCTCTGCCGAAAGTTTGGGAAAGGTTTTTAAACCCTTGCGCGGGAAAACGGTTAAGCAATCTCCTTTGATAGGTTTGGGATTTATCTCCTCCCGTTGGGGGAATTACGCCAAACCATTTTGGGGAACTTGGAAAATTCCTATTCCCCATTTGGGAGGAAAAAATTTTTAACCCTTTAGGGAAACTCTCCCCCACTCCAAATTTTGGATTATTCCTTTACCGACCCCAACGGGTTAAAACTAATCCTATGACGCCCAAAGTGGTCGTATTCTTGGACGAACTTGTCGAGGATGTGGAGTTTATTTACCCCTACTTTAGGTTTAAAGAGGAGGGTTTCGAAACCTATTCGGTTGCGGTGGAAAAGAAGACCTACCACGGGAAGAAAGGTTGCACCTACAGACCCGATAAGGTGTTTGAGGAGATAAAAAACGAGACCTTCGACTGCGTTTATATCCCGGGAGGGTATGC
>JALVTI010000132.1 GCA_027035985.1 Aquificales bacterium
GGAACTTACAACCTTCCTAACATTGTTCTCGTAAAATCTTGGTTCCCCCGATTGTCCTCTCTTTCTCTCCCTCGTTATGCGGTAAATTTTTCCGCCTACCGAAAAGGTGAAATCTATGAGAAACCTCGAGGAGTTTCGGTTTATAAGCTCGTCCAAATCGAGTTTGAAATTTTTGCCCTTCACCCACCTGTTGCCAAACAGAGCAAAACCTATGGCGTCGAGTATGGAGGACTTTCCACTCCCGGTGGGACCCCTTATTACGAAAAACTCCAAACGGGAGAAATCTATCTCCTGCCTCTCCTTAAAGGGTTTGAAACCTTGGACGACCAACTTGAGCGGTCTCATCTCTTCCCGACGGGGTAAAACTCTAATCCAATCCCCAAAGAGGGTCAAGAAAGGTCTTTTCCGTCGAAAGGGAAATAAAGGCAATTTCCAACAGGCGTTAACCTTTTTTTTCAATGCTCCCGAAGGTGTATATAGGAGAACAGATACCCTCCCCCGAGGAGGTTGTTAAAACCTTTTCACGACCCGATGCGGGTGCGGTTGTAATTTTCGAGGGACGACCGAGGGACGATAAAGGAATAGTCGCCCTCCACTACGAGGTTTACGACGATATGGCTCTCCGCCAATTGGAAAAAATAAGGGAGGAAGTCCTTTTCCAAACGGGGGTTTACGAAATTTGCCTCTACCACCGAAAGGGGGAGGTTAAAGTCGGGGAAACCTCCTTTTTGGTTGTCGTCTTTTCGAAACACAGAAGGGAGGGTTTTGAAGCCTGTTCCCTCGCGGTGGATTTGGTAAAGGAGAGAGTCCCCATATGGAAAAGGGAGGTCTATAAAGACCGCCTCGGGGATTGGATTTTGGGGGTATAACCCCGCAAAAGAGGGGGTATTTTTTTCATCAATCGCAGGAGGGTTTTAAAATCTCCTCGAGGTGGCGGCAATTTTTCACAGCCTCCAACGGTTCGCTATTTCCGTCCACCTCTCCCAACCCTATGCCGTAATAAGCCATGGTGTAGAGCGCCCCCTTTCCAAAGAAATTTTTGCCGACGAGTAGACAGCGCACCTTCTTGCAGGAAAGCTTTTCTATAAAGGTTGCGCAACTCCCCCTTTCGGCGGTGAGCTTCTCCTTCAGTTCCTCCTCGCGGAGCCTTTTCAAGGTTTTCCCGTCGAAGGTATAGAAAATAACCCTGTTGCACCTCTCGGGGTCGGTGCAGGGTTTGTTTCCCTCCAAAAGGAGGGCTATAACTTTTTCCCTCTCCTCGGGGGGTTCGAAGTGTATAACCAACCTCTCTATAAAGGGAACCTGTTTTTTAACCTCTTCCTCAATTTGGTGAACTATTTCGTGAGCCCTCTCGAAGTCGTCTATCTTCAGAACGACCTCCATTTCGATGAACTTGTAACTTCCCGAACTCCTACCGGTTATCGATTTGACCCTCTCCACGAGGGGGTGGCTTTCGACTATCTCCTCTATGCGGTCGAGGGTTTCCTTATCGACCTCCGCATCGAGAAGAACTTTGAGCGCCTCCGACATTATTTCCCATCCGGCGTGGAAGATGAGTAGGACTATAATCAGAACCGCCGCCTTCTCCACCCAGGGGTAGCCGAAGTAATTTCCGAGGATACCGACGAGGACGATTATCGAGGAGAGCATATCGGTTTTGATGTGTTCGGCGTCGGCTATGAGGCTCGGGGAGTTCAGCTCCTCACCCTTTTTCCGCTCCCAACGGGAGAAGAGAAAGGTTGCAACTATCGTTATTACAACGGCAGAGAGGACAAGGGGGAAGTTATCTATGTGCCTGACCCTATTTTCGAGGATTACCTCCTTAAATATCTCCCAACCGGCGAAGAATATGGCGAGGGCGCTAATCAGGGAGACCAGGTTTTCAACCTTATAAAGCCCGTAGGGGAATTTTTCGCTTTTTATGTTAGTTATAACTATGCCGATATAGACCGATACAGCGGCGGCGAGGTCGGCGAGCGAGTGGATACCGTCGGCTACAAGGGAGGACGACCCCCCTATCAAACCGAAGGTAATCTTCACCACCGAGAGGAAGAGGTTCAAAAGTATCGACAGAAGGGCTATCTTCTTCCTTTCCCTTACCAACCTTTCGCGGTCCAAAATTTGCTGCATTACTTCCTCCGAGAGGTTTCTATTGTCTTTGAAAGGGATAAAGTTTTGCAACCTTTGGAGGGCTTTAGAATTCAATTAACCGAAAATGGGTTTTCAATTCTTCTCCATCTTAGCGGGATACATCGAAAGTTTAACCCCAAAGGAGTTGGCAATCTTCCTCTCCTATCCCTTGATGTTCGGTCTTTCAATTCTAACCATAAAGTGGTTTTCAAAGACTAAAAACCTCCCACCGCAGGAAAGGGCTTCTCTTTACGCGATAGATGCACTTCTCTTTGCCCTCCTCGGTTTTTTGCTAAAGGGAGAAATTTCAGACCCCATTTTGAAGCTCCTATTTAGGGATATGTTTCTCTCCCTAACGGCTCTCGCGCTGGCTGTCTCCGTTTTTTCCATATCCAAAGGTCTAAAAAAACTCCATCTCCTAACCTATGGGGGACTTCTTTCCGCGCTCCTGGTTGAGTTTATCGTTATTTTTACCACCAACTTGAGGTTGGTGGATATCCTCATTCCCCTCCGAAAGGGATTGATAGTTATTTCCGTATATCCCGTTTTGTTGGCACTGCTCGAGCTTATACCTATAAAGAGATTTAGAAGACTTCTTATTTTTCTGCTCAGTTTTTTAACGGCTGCGGTAGGTTTGGCATGGGAACTCAACCTCGTGGATTTCGACACAAAGGCGTTTATAGGACTTGCTATAGCTGTGGTGGTATCCTTACTCTACTCTTGGTTTGTTACCCAGGGCGCGGTATTGCTCGAAAAGTTTCTGAAAAAACTCTCTTTAGAAGATGAGGATAGGGGTGAGCTCATATCGAACCTCAAACAACTGGCTCTGATACTGCTCCTATGGGTTTACTGGAAGGTGGCGGTTGACTTCACCAACCTCTCACCCCTTGTGGAAAAACTTAAAGGTATCCTCCTGGTGGATACCGATGTGGTTAAGATTTCCCTCTACGGAATTCTGGTTTCCGCATTCCTCTTTTGGTTTCTTTACGTTTCGATAAATATCCTCAAAAAGGCTATCAAATTGCTCTTTAATCCCGAAGAGAGGGAAGAAAAGGGAGGTTCCCTCGAGGCGGTTATTTACAACCTTGGGATACTATTTGCCATAACCTTGGCACTGGCTCAACTCGGCTTAACCTGGGAGGTTATCCTCCCCCTAGCCGGTGCGTTGGGTATAGGTTTGGGCTTCGGTCTGCAGACCATTCTTAACAACTATGCGAGCGGTTTCATCATGATGTTTAGCAAAAACATCAAGGTGGGTGACTTTGTGGAACTCCCCGGCAACGCCGGGCGTTTTATAAATAATCCCTCTTCGACCATTTTCGGAAGGGTGGAGGATATCAGCGTGCTGACCACCCGCATAAAGACCCTCGACGGGATAGATATTCTTGTCCCCAACTCCACCTTTATAGGGAGTCAAATAATCAATTACACCTTCAGAAATCCATACGTTAGGGTTAGGTTCCCCTTTGGGGTAGCCTATTCCTCTGACCCCAAAAAGGTCAAAGAGATACTTTTAAAGGTCGCCTACGAGTGTCCCTGGGCTAAGAACTACTACAAACCTCCGCAGGTGTGGTTTGTCGAAATGGGCGACAGCGCCCTAATTTTCCACCTACTCTTTTGGGTCGATATCAGGGAGATATGGAGAAACACCTATGCAACCCTATCCCACGGGCTGTTTGACTGGGTAAACACCAACGCCTGGTATAAACTCAAGGAGGCGGGTATAGAAATACCCTTCCCCCAACAGGACCTTTGGTTTAGAAACTCCCTAAAGGTGGTTTTGGAAAGGGAGGACGGGACACCTCTAGCGGTTTTGGATAACCCCAAACCACCAATGGTGGAGAAATCCGACGCAAACTTTAAGGGGAAAGGGAGGGAGAATGAAACAACCGATGAAAGGAAAGAACACTAACCCCACTATTGAGGTTTGATTTTTATTTTTCCAACCTTGCGGGGTCTAAGAAATAGACCTCCGAAATCCCACCTTTGGAGGTTACGCCTATAAGCCTATCCGCCAGATAAGCCACGCTCTCGCGCAAAGTGACCACTATAAACTGCGCCTCCTTCGAATACTCCTTGATAAGCTCTCCCACCTTCACGGCGTTCGCCTCGTCCAGGTGCGCGTCAACCTCGTCGAAATAGTAAAAAGGCGCCGGTTTATACCTCTGAATGGCGAATATGAGCGAGAGCGCCGCCAGGGTCTTCTCTCCACCCGACATCGCCTCGAGGTATTTGACCTCCTTCCCGCGGGGCTTTACCACCATATTTATGCCGCCGTTAAAGATATCGTGGGGTTTCTCCAGTTCCATATAAGCCTTTCCGCCGGGGGAGAGAAAGGCGAATATCTCCTTAAAGTGTCTATTAATCGCCCTAAAGGTTTCCATAAAAATGCGTTCCTTCTTGGTCTCTATCTCCCTTATAAAGTCGGTTATAGCCCTTTTCTCCCTTAAAAGGGTTTGATACTTTTCCCTATACTCCCCGTAGCGGTTTTTTATCTCTTGGCATTCCTCCTCCGCGCGGAAGTTTACATTTCCCAAACCTTTGAGAGTCTTTTCAACCTCCGAAAGCTCCCTCTTTAGGGTATTCAAATCCTCTTGAGGTTCGGGAGGTATATCCCCTCCCGCCTCCTTTAGGAGGTTTTCGATGTTCTGCTCCACCTTTGCAAGTTCCACAAGAATTTTGTCCCTCTCGGAGCGCACCTTTTCAGCCTTTGCCTCCAAAAGGGCGAGTTCTTTCTTTAGCCCCTCTATCCGTTCCCTTATTTCGTCCCTCTCCCTCACGAGGTGGGAAACCGTTTCTCCCACCTTTAGGTATTCCTCCTTAACCTCCCTTAGGCGTTTCTCCTTTTCCCCAATTTCCTTTTGGAGTTCTTCTATCTTTTTCTCCACCTCCGAGAGGCGCACTTCGGTTTCCGAGAGTTCCCTCCTTAGGTTCTCTATGTCTTTTTCGATCGACAGGTGTTCTCTCTCAAATTTTTGGAGTTCCCCCCTAAGGGTTTCCAACTTTTGGATTACCTCCTTGCGCTTTTGTTTAATCTCCTCCATACCGCTTCGGGAGATTACCGCGAGATACTCCTCCCTCTTTTGGGTAAGCTCCTCTATCTCCTCCTCCAGTTGGACGACCCTCTCCTCCAGTTCCTCGAGGAGTTT
>JALVTI010000133.1 GCA_027035985.1 Aquificales bacterium
AGGTAAATGTGAAAAATGGAAATGCCAAATTTTACTACTCCTTAGCAAGGATAGGGGTAAAACTTTTAAGAAAAGCGAAAAGGAATTGGGATATAGCTATAGGCAAAGTTTTATCGGGAGATAGGTTAGAATTTCTGATAAGGGATATTTACTTTGAGGGATATTTTAATGAATTATTCAAACTGAAGCAAAATTTAAACCAACTTATAATAGATAACAAATTTCCTATATGGCAGATACTATACTTTAGACCAAAATGGATAGGTGAGGTATCAAGGGGAATACTCCTTTACTATCTATCTCCGAATATAACAAAAGAGGATAGACAATTGATGGAAGAATACTATTTAAGGTTTGATTACGATGAATTAACCCCCGATGAAAAATTGTTAAAAGAGGTAATAGAGAAAAGGGGTAGGGATTTAGAAATGGAATATTACCCATACGGAGATATAGTAGAAATTCCGTTATCGGAAGAAATAATAGAAAAACTCAAAACTAAAGCACTCGAAAAAGGTTTGGGAAGATTAGAAATAGAGAAAGCTCTTGCTATCCCCAAATGGAAGTTTGAAGATTACTTAAGATTTTCCCCCCAAAAAGATTTGGTGGAAAGTTTATTAGACCTAATGAGATTAAAGGAACTCCATAAAGATATAGCCCTCTTAAGGGAAGATATTGTTAAAGATAGGTTATTGGAGAAAAATTATACCCGCCCCTTTAATCTATATCCTTATTAAAATTTACTTTATGCTTTCGATTTTCTTATTACCTTAATATTTAATTCAGTTAATATTGCTTTACAAATTTCAAAGCATAGATATAACATAGATATAAAATGGTAAGAATTTTAAACTTTGCTTCAACTGATCCTAACCTTAACGAGTTTTGATAGGGATATAAGAGTTCCCGAAAAATTCTTAGATAAAGTTAATTAATAGAAAAAAGAAAGAGTTAAGTTTTCTAAAGGACGAAAGAATTAAACCTTTAATCAACCAAGTGTTAAAAACATTTTAAAGGAAATTAAAGAAAACAGTAATCCAAACCTTATTAAGGAAGAAGATATAGAACTTAAAGAGCTTTTAGGCTTTAATTGATTGTGAAAATAATAATATCTTTAATAGATAGAAATTTTCCCATTTTATATTTCTTGCTATTTGAAAACGATAACCCAACAATTCCAACAGCAAATAATAAGGGCTTAATCTACCTATCTATTTTTTATATTTGTAGATCTTTTAGCTTTTATATTTGTAGATCTTTTAGCCTTAAGTTTAGGTTCAATTGCAATTTATTTACACAAAAAAGAAAAAGTAATAAACTTTTTTTATACTTTTTACTTTTTTTATCATAAAACCTTAATTCTCATTGAAAAACCATCGGTAGCAAGGGATACCTTTTGCAACCCTTTGGGGGTTTCATAAGGTTTTTTCTCCCGTTAGGGGTAGTCTATTCCTCCCTTACTCCACGGATTGCACCGGAGAATACGCCAAATAGCCTTTAGTCCCCCCTTTAGGAGTCCGTATTTCTCTATAGCCATTATGGTGTAGTTAGAACAGGTGGGGTAGTAGCGGCAGGAGGAGGGAAAGAGGGGTGAAATAGCCTTCTGGTAGAACCTAACGAGGGCTATAACGAGCCTTTTAACCATTTTTCGGTCTTCTATATTAACCCTTTCCTTTAAAGGTGTATAGGATTTTTTGACCCTTAAAGTCGGGGAGGTTCAGTTCGAACACCGAGAGGTTTAGCTTTTTAACCAGCTCCACGGGAGGGTTTTTTCCCGCCATAATCGAAATGAGTTCCTCCGAGAGGTTGGAAAGGAGATTATAGGCATACTCCAGGGGGTGGACTTTTTTTCCCTTCACCTCCAGGGCGCGGGAGACCGCTATATCGAACCCCTCGGTGAGGTTTTCCGCCCTTGTGCAGTGAACCTCGAAGGGGACTTTTAGTGCGGTTTTTAGGAACCTCAAAAAGGAGCACTTTTTCGATACGCTCTCCACGAGGTGGACTTCGAGACTGTCGCCGTAGTAGATTTTCAGCGGAACTCCGGGAAAGCCCGCACCGCTACCGACGTCGACCAACCTCTTCCCCGAAGGGCTGTAATTTATTCCCTCAAAAAACTTAACGAGGGTTAGGCTGTCGCAAAAGTGCCTTAGGGCTATCTCCTTCCAGTTGCGCAGGGCTGTCAGGTTGTGAACCCTATTCCACTTAGCCAACTGGAGGTAATAGGTGTAAAACTTCTCGAGCTGTTCCCCCGAGAGGTTTATTTCGTTTCTCTCGCAAACCTCTTTGAGGAAGTTTTTAAAGGTTTCCCTTTCCACCATTTGGAGTTATTAAATTGTTTCCCCTCGGGGGACTAAATACTTTTCTTATGTCCCAAAAGAGGATTATCCTTTTTTCCGGCAAAGGTGGGGTTGGAAAGACCACCGTATCCGCCGCAACCGGTTTGAAGACCGCCGAATTGGGTAAGAAGACGATTGTCCTATCCCTCGACCCGGCTCACTCGCTCGCCGACAGCTTCGACCTCGACGAGAAGACCCGCCTCTCGGCTAAGGGTCTGCCGATAAAGATTAACGAAAATCTCTACATTCAGGAGCTCGACATTCAGGAGGAGTTAGACCGCTGGTGGGGAGAGGTCGCCCGCTTTTTAGAGGTGCTCTTTAGCACGACCGGACTAAGCGACTTGGTGGCGCAGGAGCTCGCCGTCCTACCCGGTATGGAGGAGGTCACCGGTCTGCTCTACATAAATCACTACTACAGAAAGAGCGACTACGAGGTGATAATTCTCGATTTGCCCCCTACGGGGGAGACGCTCCGCTTCATAAGTATGCCGACAATCCTCAAGTGGTATATGAAAAAAATTTTCAAAGTCGAGCGGGTAATAATGAAAATGGCGCGCCCCACGGTGGGGAGATTTACCGACGTTCCCCTCCCCGATGAGGAATACTACAAGGCTATAGAGACCTTTTACGAAAACCTAAAGGGTGTGGACGAAATTTTAATAGACCCCGATATAACCTCCATAAGGCTGGTAACCAACCCCGAGAAGATGGTTTTAAACGAGAGTATCCGCGCCTACACCTACTTCAACATGTTCGGCATAAACACCGATGCGGTGATAGTCAACAAGATTTTTCCCAAAGAGGTGGTGGAAAGTTGCCCCTCCCTAAAGGGTTGGCTCGAAAGTCAATACAAATACCTGGAGGAGATAGAAAACTACTTCAAACCCAAGCCGATATTTAAAGTTCCCCACGCCGGTAGGGAGTTGGTCGGTATCGAGGGTCTAAGGTGGGTTGCCGAAAAGGTCTACGGCGACAGAGACCCTTCGGAAGTTTTCCACAAGGAGCAACCCTACATATTCGAACCCACAGAGGACGGATATCTGCTAAAGGTGAAACTCCCCTATGCGGAAAAGGAATACCTCGACCTCTACAAGGGTGGCGAGGAAATCATCATCCGTTTGGGGAACGTGAAAACCCACATTTTGCTTCCAAAAAGGCTTAGGGATTACGAACCGGTTTCCGCCAAGTGGAGGGACGGATATTTGGAAATAAAACTCCAAAAGGAGGATTGATTTGTCCCTTTTTCCTTTTTGGGTTTGGATTGGATTTTGTTAAAACATCCAGCGATTTAGAAACTATTACCTCCTAGGTAAGGTATTTGAAATTTTTCTTCCCCGTAAAGTGGATAAAACGTTGAACTTTTGAGGGGATTCGATGCTTTAAGTCCACTAAGTGGAGATAAAACAGTGAGATAAGCCTCCGCTCGAAACCCCTTTCCAATGTTTCAATTCCGCTAAGTGGAGATAAAACACTTTTTTCAATTTTGAATAGGGGGTTATTTTCACAAGTTTCAATTCCACTAAGTGGAGATAAAACCGAACAATTTGCAAACCATTTTCAGCTGCCAAGGAGCCTACTCTATCAAAGGTTAGGTTTTTATTTTACACAAAATCCCAAACTCGTCAAGTGAAGTTAATTTTCACTAACCATCAAGTTGTGTAAATACCAAACGATAATTGATAACTCTCAACTTACTCCCTCAAAGGTTTCAAATTACGAAGTATAGATGCCTATGCATCTATGCATCCTTACTCCCTTGCATCAAAATGCACCTCTCCAACCGCTATTGGAGTAAGTTGAAATGAAACTTCCCCCTAAAGGTTTTTCTCAATATTAAGAACCTCCGCGGGGTGGTGAAAGTTTTCTTACCCAACGGGTGGTTGGGAATATTTCCAATCCTTCGGGTGGTCGGTGGGAGGGGTTTTTAAAATAACCTCCTACCCGAAATGGAAATAGAGAAAAAACCACTTATAGTTATCGGCGGTGCCACCGGTGTGGGTAAAACGGAACTCTCTCTCCAGTTGGCGAAAAAAATAGGCGGGGAGATTATAAGCGCCGATTCGATGGCGGTTTACAAGTATATGGATATAGGAACGGCAAAACCTTCCCCCGCCGAGAGGCGGGCTATCAGACATTACCTAATAGATGTTGTAGAGCCAAACGAAACCTTTTCGATAAAGCAGTTTATAGACCTCGCCGACGAGGCGGTTAGGGAGATATGGGAGAGGGGTAAGGTTCCCATAGTTGTGGGTGGAACCTATATGTATATCCACCCCTTTTTGTTCGGTCTTGCGGAAACCCCTCCCGGCGATTGGGAGCTTAGGAAAAAACTCTACGAGAGGGCTGAAAGGGAGGGAAAGGGCAAACTTTGGGAGGAACTCCTAAAGATAGACCTCCAATACGCGGCAAAAATCCACCCCAACGACCTTAGGAGGATAGTGAGGGCTTTGGAGGTCTACACCCTAACGGGGAAACCCTATTCTTCCTTCCACACCAATTGGGAGAATGCAAAACCGAGATACCCCTATTTGGGTGTCTTCTTATACCGCCCTTGGGAGGAGCAATACAGGAGGATAAGAAACCGCGTTTGGGATATGATTAGGGACGGACTTTTGGGGGAGATAAAACGGCTCCTCGATATGGGGTTTAAAGAGGCTATCACCTCCCCCCAGGCGATAGATTACAAGGAATTTATCCCCTACTTTGAGGGGAGGAAAAACCTCCTCAAGTGTATAGGGGACACCATCCGCCACACGAAGGACCAGGCGAAGCGCCAAATAAGGTGGTTTAAACGTTATAACGATTGGCTCAAATTGGATTTGTCGAAAATTTCCACCCCCGAGGCGGTGGAAAGGATAATAAGGGAATACCGAAGGAGGTTTTCAAACGGAGAGTCCCCTTAACTCCTCCCAAGGGTAAAACTTTTGAATTCTTTCCACCTTTACCGGTTTTAGGGAATTTTCGTCGATATCCACCACGAGGGCGTTGAAAACGGTATCCCCCTTGTCGGGGACGTGGAATTTCTTCTTTATCCCCGTAAGGTAGAGGCTTATGGACTCCTTGAAGTTCATCCCTATGACGGTGTCCCTCACCCCGCTCATTCCCACATCGGTGATATAGGCGGTTTCACCGTCGATAATTCGCTCGTCCGCGGTCGGCACGTGGGTGTGGGTGCCGAAGACTATTTGCGCCCTCCCCTTGGCGTAGAGTCCGAAAGCCTGCTTTTCGCTGGTAGCCTCGGCGTGGAAGTCGACCACCACTATATCCACCCTCGGTTTTATCTCTTCATATATCCTGTCGAAGGTCAAAAAGGGATTTTCCAGATAGGGGTTCATAAAGGTTAGCCCCATGAGATTTATAACGGCTATCTTTAACCCCTTTCGGTCGAAGATGTTCCAACCCAAACCGGGGACACCTTCGGGGAAGTTCGCCGGGCGGAGGAGGTCTTTCGTTTCACCTATAAAGGAAAAGGTTTCCTTTTTATCCCAAACGTGGTTCCCCGTCGTTATCACATCCACGCCGAGGTCTTTTAAAGTTTGATAGACCTTTTTCGTTATCCCAAACCCGCCGGCGGCGTTTTCGCCGTTTACTATTAAAAAGTCGTAGTTCAAACTTTTCCCTTCGGTGGAGAGAAATTTCTTCAAAGCCCTCCTTCCGGGGTTGCCAATGATATCGCCGACAATTAGGAAACGCATAGGGAGTTAAATAGATTTAAATCGAAAGGTTTTGCACGATATGAGCTTGGCAAAATTTTTGCTCGATTTTCTACAAAAGGAAAACTTTTTCACCGAAGTGCTGGCTATTCCCGGAGCGCCACCTAAGGTACGGAAAACGGACGAGCTTGTAGCGATTTCCGATAAACCCGTAACCCCTGAGGAGACGAAGGCGGCACTTATCTATCTACGAGAGGTAGCCGGTAAGGTGGGAGCTATCGACAAAAAGGGTATATTCACCTTTGCATACAAAGATGTCGGGCGGATAAGGGTCATCTACGGCATGCAGAGAAACACCTATTACCTTTCCCTGTTAAAGGTACCCTTCAATACACCCGAACCGGAAAAGTTTTTTCTAAATCCCTATAAGTTTCAAAAATTTGCAGAGGCGGTTTACCACGAGAGGGGAAAGATATACGCCATATGCGGTGAAGATTGGTTTATAAACGCAACCTTTATAGGGATAACCTTCGATTATATCCTCCAAAAAGGGGGAAAGGTTATTTTTACAATAGAAAATCCCCTTTCATACCTGCTCAAACACAAAAACGGATTGGTTATACAGAAGGAACTTTACGAGGACATATTCCAGCTTAAGGACGGATTGGAGGATATACCTCTAATAGTTCCCGATTTCGTTTATATATTTGACGCGCTGAATATATATAACCTCAACTTTGACGAGATTTTTCAATACATTCCCCACAGCGTAAATGTGTTTTTCAATTTCCCTATGAAAGGGAAAATATTTGTCAAACACTACGTGGAAAAGGTCGGATTAAAGGGGGTGATTTTAATAGAGACAAAAATGGACTACAATTTCGGTTTGGTCGATTTTAACGTCTCCTCAACCGGTTAAGCTCTCCTCCAATTCTTTCAACTTTTGCTGTTGTTCGTGTTGCTGCAGCGCCTCTATAAGTTCGTCCAGCTTACCCTCCATTATCTGGTCGAGCTTGTGGAGGGTGAGGTTTATCCTATGGTCGGTTACCCTGTTTTGGGGAAAGTTGTAAGTCCTTATCTTCTCCGAGCGGTCTCCGTGACCCACCTGCTCGCGGCGCTCTTTGGTTATCTCCTCCAGCTGCTGCTGCTCGTAAAACTGCTTAAGCTTAGCCCTCAAGATTTTCAGCGCCTTTTGCTTGTTCTGAAATTGGGAGCGCTCGTCCTGACACTGCACCACTATGCCGGTGGGGATGTGGGTAATTCTAACGGCGGTCTCGGTGGTGTTGACGTACTGACCGCCCGCACCGCTGGCTCGGAAGGTCTCTATACGCAGGTCGGAGGGGTTAATCTCAACTTCCGCCTCCTCGACCTCGGGGAGAACCGCAACGGTAGCCGTCGAGGTGTGGATTCTGCCCCCCGATTCGGTCACCGGCACCCTCTGAACGCGGTGGACTCCGCTCTCATACTTCAGGTGGGAGTAAACATCTTTACCCTCTATGAGGACTATAACCTCCTTATAGCCGCCCAAACCGGTCTTGTTGGAGTCGAGAATTTGGAATTTCCAACCCTTCTCCTCGGCGTAGCGTTGATACATGCGGAGCAAATCGGCCGCAAAGAGAGCCGCCTCCTCCCCGCCGACACCCGCCCTTATCTCGAGAATGACGTTTTTGCTGTCCCTCTCGTCCTTGGGCAGGAGCAAAACCTTAAGCCTTTGAGCCAACTCCTCCAATCGGGGTTCGAGTTCTTTTATCTCCTCCTTTGCGAGGTCTTTTAGTTCCTCATCCCCCGATTGGAGTATCTCCTTAGCCTCCCCGTATTGTTCCAAAGCCTTTTTATACTCCTGATAGGTTTTGTATAGCTCCTCCAGAGAGTTTAGCTCCTTCGAAAGTTTTTGAAACTCTTTAGGGTTTTGGAAAACCTCCGGTTGGGATAGTTTGAACTGGAGTTCCTTATATTTCTTTTCGACCGCATCGAGTTTCTTGAGGAGCTGGTCGCTCAGCAGTTGCATAAGAATAAAATTGTCCCCGCGCGAAGCGCGGGCTTATATTTTTCCTCGATGGAGCAAAAGGAGAAAAAATACGGCGAGTTGGAAATTGAGCGGGCTAAACTCGAGAGGTGGCCTAACCCCTATCCCGACCGCGACTATCTGATAGAGATATACTTTCCCGAGTTTACCTGCAAGTGTCCCCGTTCCGGCTATCCCGACTTTGCGAAAATCTACATCAAATACATTCCCGACAAGTGGATTGTGGAGCTAAAGAGCCTAAAGCTGTGGTTAAACCGGTACCGCGATAAGTATATTTCCCACGAGGCGGTTACCAACGAGATTTATACCGAGCTGTGGGAATTCCTAAAACCCCGCTTTTTGGAGGTTATAGCCGACTTCCACCCGAGGGGTAACGTCCACACCGTCGTTAAGGTCTCCTCAAAAGATGTTTTGGAACTCAAAACCCCTCCCCCTCGGGTGGACGAACCGAAGGTTTAACCCCTTTAGGGGAGGAAGTATTCGGCAACCCTTTTGGCGCCCTTTCCGTCTATTAGAGACCTCCCGAGGGAACTTTTCTTTCCCCTCTCCTCTTTGGGGAGGAGTCTCTCTATTTCCCCCCAAAGGAGGTTCTCGAGGTTCGGTTCGTCCCATCGGAGGAAGCCATTTAAAAATCCGAGCTTGGTAAACCCGCGGAGGTTGTTTACCTGGTTGTCGGCGACGCAGACCGCCGCCGTCGGGGTGCCGACACGGGCGAGTTCGAAGAGCGTCTGCCCGCCCGCGGAGACGGCGATATCCGCCTCGAGCATCAAGTCTCTCATACCCTCCGCGGTGAGGTTGTGGTGGAGAAATACCCTTTGGGGGTGTCTTTCGGATATCTCCTCGAGGAGGTCTTTGCTTCTAAAACCCCCACCCACCACCACGTGGATTTGAACATCCTCCAAGCGGTTTGAAAGGAGCTTTACCACCCTCGGGGTTAAATTCCTCAGGTCGTCCCCGCCGAAGGTGACCATTACTTTGGAAACCTCTTTGCAGATATCTTTACCCGGAACTTCCCAAAAGGGTTTTCTGAGCAGGTGATAACGCTCCCCCCAAAGGAGGTCTCGACCTCTGTAGCGGGGAGGCACCTCGAGGGCGGGGATATAGTTCAAAATAGCTCCCTCGGGGTAATCGAGGCGGAAAAAGTCATCGAGGTAGACCTTCCTTTCGAACCTTTCGGAAACCCCTCTATAAAAATCCTCCCCGGCGAGGTAGCTGTCGACAAAGGCACCCCAACCGGTCGGTATCTCCTCCATATCCTCCAAACGGGGAAACCTCCTGACGGGAAACCCCTCCCTCCTTAGGAAGTTTTCGGCTATTTTGTCCCCTCCGAGGTAGAAGTTCGGTTTTAACCCGACCTCCAAGAGGGCTTGGGCGAAGGATACGCACCTGGTGATGTGTCCGAAACCTATCTCCGCCGACCCTTCGGTGAAGATAAAGACCTCCATACCCTTAAAGGGCTATTATTGAATACCGCTTTAAGGAATTAAATACAAACCAAACCTCTCTGAGGAACTATCTCCCCACCGATTTCCAATTATTTCGCTTAGTGCGGATTGAGAGCAAACATTTAAAGGTTAATAAAGCATTTACCAAACTCAATTTGGTTAAAAAATTCCCAAAAATTTCCAAAAAGTTCCCAAATATTGGAATAACTTCCCTTGCAAAGGTCGGAAAAAGACCCTTCTACAGGTTAAAGTTGGAAAAATTTGCTCCCCTTTAAAGGGATTTGAACAAAAATAGTTTGTCAACCAAACGGAGGAGCAAAGTTATACAACAGTTAATTGTATAACTGTAAGTTAAAATAGCTCTCTATGTCCGAAGAAATAATAAAAATCCCTATAGAGGAAGAGGCTAAACAGTCCTATCTCGATTACGCAATGTCCGTCATTATCGGGCGTGCTATTCCCGACGTTAGGGACGGACTGAAGCCCGTTCAGAGAAGAATCCTTTACGGAATGTATGAAATAGGGCTTTTGCCCAATAAACCCTATAAAAAGAGTGCGAGGGTGGTCGGTCATATCCTCTCCTTCTACCACCCCCACGGCGACCAGGCGGTTTACGACACGCTCGTTAGAATGGCGCAACCCTTTACCATGCGCTACCCCCTCATAGACGGGCAGGGGAACTTCGGTTCGATAGACGGCGACCCCGCGGCGGCTATGCGTTACTGCGTTGTGGGGGATACCTTAGTTTTAACCGATAAAGGACTCATTCCGATTAAGGAGATAGTCCCCGATGCGGAACCAAATAGCGACAACGATATAGACCTCAAAGTGGTTTCTTTAAATAGGAAAGTCCACAGAGCGGACAAATTTTTCCACTCGGGAACCCACCCGGTGTTAAAAGTAACCACCGACCTCGGATTGGAGATAGAGGGAACCTCCAACCACCCGGTGTTGGTTTGGAAGAAAGACCCCAAAACGGGAAGACCCTATTTTGAGTGGAAACTCCTTGAGGATGTTGAAGAGGGCGATTACCTCGTAGTGGCGAGGGATAGCCAATTTTTCCCCGAAAGGGACGAGATAAGCGAAGAGGAAGCCCTTTTATTGGGTAGTTTAGTGAGTGAGGGACACGTTTCCGAAAAGAGGATAGGTTTCAACAATACAGACGAGGTGTTTTGTAAAGTCTTTGAGGAAAGTTTCCAAGCCGCCTACGGCGGGAATATCTGCAAATATAGGAGAACTTTACCCAGCGGAAAAACACCATACAAATATCAAATCCACCAAACGGCTGTTGTAGAGGATTTGAAAGCTAAGCTAACAACGGCAAAAGCTAAAGATAAGGAAATTCCATCCGTAGTCCTACGCTCCTCCAAAAGGGTGCAGAGGGCGTTTTTAAAAGCCCTCTTTGAGGGAGACGGAAGCGTTAACGAAGGAAAAAACACCGTTTATGTAACCTACCACTCGAAGAGCCTAAAGCTTTTAAAACAACTGCAGGTGGTTTTGATAAACTTCGGCGTAATTGCGAAACTCCACAGGGATACCAACGGTTATAGACTCCTCATAAGCGGTTACGACAACGTAAAAAAATTCGCAAACGAAATAGGGTTCCTAAGCAAAAAGCAGGAGAAACTCCAAAGGTTGTTGGAAAAATACAGAGGAAACGCCTTGAGTAAAAGCGATAAAATCCCCTACCTCCAGGAGTATTTGAGAAATAAATACCGCTACCGCTTCGGGGAATTTTTCAGAAGACACAACCTAAACAGGTATAAGAACCTCGAAAAACACAAAGAGGAGCTAAAGCGATATCTCCAAAAAGAGGATTTGGAGCTAATAGAGAACCTTCTAAGGAACAACTATTACTTCGCCAAAGTGGTTAAAAAGGAATTTACAGGACTTAAAGAGGTTTACTCCGTAAGGGTTCAAAGCGAGTGCCACTCCTTCGTTGCAAACGGGATTATAAACCACAATACGGAAGCGCGCTTAACTCCTTTAGCCGTAGAAATGCTCGAGGATATCGACAAGGACACGGTTGACTGGCAACCCAACTTCGACGGGTCGGTGGAAGAGCCTAAGGTGTTACCCTCGAAGTTTCCCAACCTTCTGTGCAACGGAACGACCGGTATAGCGGTCGGTTTGGCTACCTCGATACCTCCCCACAACCTAAAGGAGGTTGCTAAAGCTTTAATAGCCTTGGCTGAAAATCCCGACCTTACAACCGCCGAGATAGTCGAAAAATACATAAAAGCCCCCGACTTCCCCACCGGGGCTATTATCGAAAACACAAAGGAAGATTTGATAAAGATTTACGAAACCGGTAAAGGTTCGATACACCTAAAGGCGAAAATCCACGTGGAACGTCAAAAGGGAGGTAGGGAGCTTATAGTCATTACCGAACTCCCCTATCAGGTCAACAAGGCGGAACTCATAAAGCGTATAGCCCAACTGGCGAGGGACAAAAAAATTAAAAACATCACCGACTTAAGGGACGAGAGTGACAAGGAAGGAATTAGGATAGTTATAGAGGTCTCCCGCTACGGGGAGCCGGAAAAGATTATTAAGCGACTCCTAAGGTACACCCAACTAAAGAAGAACTTCCCCGTCAATACAGTCGTTCTCGTCGATGGGGAACCGAAACAGCTTGGTCTCAAAGACCTTTTGCAACAGTTTATAAAACACCGCCTCGAGGTTATTACCAGAAGAACCAAATACTTCTTGAGGAAGGCGGAAAAGAGACTCCACATAGTGGAGGGACTTCTAAAGGCTGTTAGGGACATCGATAGGGTTATAGAGATAGTGAGAAACTCCCAAACGGGGGATGATGCTAAAACCAAACTGGTGGAGGAATTTAACCTATCCCCCACCCAGGCGCAGGCTGTTTTGGATTTGAGACTCCAAAGGTTGACCTCTCTCGAAACCAAAGCCCTCGAGGAGGAGGCTCAAAAACTCAAAGACCAGATAGAGGACTACAAAAATATCCTCCTCAAACAGGCTAGGAAGATTGATATCTTCAAAAGGGAACTCCAAGAGTTGGTTAAAAAATACGGCGACGAGAGGAGGAGCTTCGTCGAATACGTCCAAGGGGAGTTTGAGGAAAAGGATATCCCCGTGGTGGTCTTTAAAGACGGGGAAGTTCTACCCCTCGAGGACGAAAACGAAAGGGAATTCGACAAACCGGTTGTGGGACTCTTAAAGGTTTCCGCCAAAGAGGGACTATTTATAGCGACAAACCTCGGAAGAACCTACTGGATAACCGGGGACAAACTCTTTAAAAAGACAAAGGTGAAGCTCAAAGAGGGTGAAAAGATAATTGGCGTTTTCCGCAAGGAGTTCGGAAGGCTTCTAATAGCAACCAAAAACGGGTATGTGAAAAAACTCTCCTTGGAAGATTTCAACTACACCCGCGCCGGTTCGCCGATAATCAAACTCACCGAAGGCGACGAGGTTGTAGGTATATGGGAAGCCCAAGATTGGGGGGATATTATCGTTTATACCGAAAAAGGTAAGGTTTTGAGATTTCCCACCAATCAGATAAATACAACGGGACCCTCCTCGAAGGGAACAAGAGCTATAAAACTCGATAAGGGTGACAGCGTATCGGGTATAGCGGCACTCAACGAGGAACCCTATGTAATCTTCATTACCGCAAAGGGGAAGGTTAAAAAGGTTAGAAATGACGCTATTCCGAGGAAGAATAAGGGAACCAAACCCCTCGACGGTGGAATAATAAGGGACAAACTGGTAAAGGTGATACCGACCGACAAAGACCTCGTTGTGGTTTTGAATTTCGTCGACAACGGTTCGGAGGTGGTTGAAATTAAACTCGACCAACTTAAGGAACAAAAATTGGACAGCTTCCCCAAAAGGTTTTTCAATTTCGATAAAGAGATTGAGAGCGTTTTCAACGATTGGATTCACTATAAAAGTGAAGAAAAAGAAGGAGCTTTAAGAGTTTAAAAAGTCTTCTATCGTGAATAGGGAGTAAAGTTTTAACCCCTCCCTTTCGAGGTTCTCCCTTCCCCCTTCGTTTCGGTCGACGATACAGCAGACGGCGACGACTTCCAAGCCGTATTCCCTGCAAGCCTTTACCGCTTTTAGCGATGAGGAGGCGGTGGTTACAACGTCCTCAACCACAACCACCCTTTCACCCGGTTCCACATTCCCCTCAATCTGCCGTTTGGTGCCGTGTCCCTTGGGTTCCTTTCTGACCACAAAGGGTTTTATGGGGTCTCCCTTTTGGTAGGAGATTAGGGCGGTTGCATAGGCTATCGGGTCGGCTCCGAGGGTTAGCCCCCCCACCGCGCTAACCCCGAAGGGCTTAACCATTTCATACATTAAATTCCCTATTAGATATCCCCCTTCGGGGTCGAGGGTGACCCTTTTGAGGTCGAGGTAATATCTGGAGAGCTTTCCCGAGGAGAGTTTAAATATCGGCTCGTCGGCTATCTTTAAACTCCTCTCTTTTATGAGTTCGTAAAGCCTTTCCTTCAAATCCATAATAGGGAGGTTTATGTTATTCCAACCTCAAAAGGTTAATCCTCTATTAATACCAACCCCTTTTGTCGGGCGTATTCCTTTACCCTCTCCACCTCCCTCGGGAAGACGGGACGGGCTATTTCGGGATACTCCTTCGCGCGGTAGAAGGGAAAATACTGACCCATAATGTTGACCGTTAATCCCTTCTCCAAAGAGGATAGAAAATCGACCACCCTAAAGGAGGTGGAGACATCGCTTGGCATCACCAAATGTCGGACTAAAAGACCTTTATAAGCCACCCCTTGGGGGTCGGTTTTTAAATTACCCACCTGTCGGTACATCTCCTCTATAGCCGCCTTTGCCACCGAGGGGTAGTTTTTTACCCCCGAGTATTTGCGAGCCTTCTCCTCGTCGAGGTATTTGAGGTCGGCGAGGTATATGTCGATAATTCCGTCGAGAAGTTTGAGCGTTTCGATATCGTCGTAGGAAGAGGTGTTGTAAACGAGCGGTATCCTAAGCCCCCTTTGGACGGCGTAATGGAGCGCCTCCACTATCTGGGGCACGACGTGGGATGGCGTAACGAGGTTTATATTGTGGGCTCCCTCCTCTTGGAGTCGGAGCATTATATTTGCCAACTCCTTGGGGGTTATATCGACTCCCTCCCCCAATTGGGATATGTCGTAGTTTTGACAGAAGACACACCCCATGTTGCAGTAGGAGAAAAATATCGTTCCGCTCCCGCGGTAGCCCCTTATGGGTCTCTCCTCCCCCCGATGGAGGAATGCGGAAGCCACCCTCACCCTGTAGGGGGTTTTGCAGTAACCCCTCTCACCCGCGAGGCGGTCGACCTTGCAGTGGTGGGAGCAAACGGTGCACTTTTTCAATTTTTCCCTTAAGAGGTCTACCCTTTCCTTTAGTTTTCCCTCCTCGTAAAGTCTTATATAAGAGGGAAGAGTCTCCGTCATCAAGGATTAAATTTGTTAAGCCCGCGCGAAGCGCGGGGATTTTATTTTTAAATAAATCTACTCTTCACCCCACTTATTTTTTTGAACCATTTGGTCTATAACTCTAGCCACGTCCTTAGTTATATCTACATTAGCCGAATAATAAAGCAAATTATTACAATCCGCAACCATATCGAACCCTTTAACTTTTGCCAAAACTTTTAAAGCCGCTTTAGTTAATTTGTCCAATTTTCGCAATTGTTGGGAGATATATTTCTGAACTTCCTGCTGCGCCTGTATTTGTAAGAATTGCAATTTCTGTTGTAGTTTAATGTACTCTTCCTGCTTCTGTTTTTTGGCTTCTGGCGAAAGCAATCCACTCGAAAGTTCCTTCTGAAGTTTTTGCAATTGCTCTATTAACTTCTGGGCTTCCTGCCTGTATTTAGCTATTATTTGCTGTTTTTTTACTTCTATTTCTTGCTTCAACTGTTGAGCATATTGGGAATCCTTTATAAGTTCATTTCCATCTACACATACCACTTCGGTGGCATTGACCGAAAAGCCTACAAAAAAGGAAAGAATGGTTAGACCTATTAAAGGTAGTTTTTTCATTAAAACCTCCTTAAGGGATTAAGTATATTCCCCCTCAAATGTTTTTCCTTTTCGCTTCCTCCCAAAAACGATTGAGTTCCTCAAGGGTTAAATCCTCCCAGGATTTACAGCTTTCTTTTACCTTCTTTTCAACATAAGAAAATCTTTTTATAAAACGCTCATTGGCTTTTTGAAGGGCTTCCTCCGGATCTATTTTTAAAAATCTTGCAAAATTTACCAAAGCAAATAATAAATCTCCAAATTCGTGCTCAATTTCCCTCTTATCTCCTTTTTCGACCGCAGACCAAAATTCATTCCACTCTTCGAAAACTTTTTCTTTTACCTCTTCGAAGTCATTCCAATCAAAACCTACTTTGGAAGCTTTTTTTTGTAACTTCTCAGCCCTCATAAGAGCGGGTAAATGCTTGGGAACCCCTTCAAGTACAGATTTTCTCTCTTCTATTTTTCGTTTCTCCCAATTTTTCAAAACTTCTTCGGCTGTTTTAGCTTTCTCTTCTCCAAATACATGGGGATGTCTTTTTATTAATTTCTTACAAAGGTGGTCTATTACATCATCGATATTAAATCGTCCTTCCTCTTCAGCAATACGCGCATGGAATATAGGCTGCAGTAAAAGGTCACCCAATTCTTCTTTAAGTGCTTGCCAATCCCTTTTCTCTATTGCATCTATTACCTCGTAGGTTTCTTCAATAAGATACTTTTTCAAACTATCATGGGTTTGTTTCTTATCCCAAGGACACTTTTGACGGAGTTCTTTCATTATGTTTTTTAAATCCTCGAAAGTATACCTATCCTTTTTCCACCCTTTCATCGGAAGAAAGTATTAAAAGCATCTAATGGATTTTAAGAGATTTTTATCAGGAAGATGAAAATATTAAAGAAAAGTAAGCAAGAAAGATTTAAGGAAAATAGTTATTAGCAGCCGTCTACATCTTCAACAATAATGCAAGATGCGGGGCACTCGTCGGCGATTTCCTTAATCTCATCTACATTTTCGCAGAAGCAACCTTCATTGTTTTCACCAACGGTTGCTATACCATCACCGGCATCTTGAAAAACCTCGGGAAGTCTTTCATAGCAAAGAGAGCAGGCGGTGCAAAGGTCTTGGTCAATGTGAACTTTTACACATGCCATGGTTATACCTCCTCCTTAAAGTTTTGATTTGGAAGGAATTATAGCAAAAATTTAAAAAAATAGCTGGGAAAGTAATATTGAAAAGATTTCTTTTTTTAGGTTAAATAAATACTTTTAACCATCATAACTTCCACTCTGATAAATATCCTCTTCCGGATTATAAGGCAATCCGCCCCAAGGTTTCTTTCCATAAAACGCTGTGTTTTCATCTTCTACATTTGTAAATATGGCATGAGAGGTATTAACCCGCCTTAAATCGGAATTAATAAATTTAACATTTCTAAAATTAGCTTTTTCTAGGGATGAGCCTACCAAATCTACATTTTCAAAAACAGAATCTTTTACCAAAGCAAATCTAAAATCTGATTTTTTCATAGGGTTATCCTTAAAAACAGCTTTTGATATTTTAGACTCCTGAAAATTGGAAACATTCAAGAATGCCCCTTCAAAATTTACGTTTTCTAAAACGGCATTTCTAAAATTTGCCCTCTGTAAAAAAGCTTCCCTAAAGGAGCAATTAATCAATTTTGCCCCTGCAAAGTTTATTTCTGGAATATAAGCACCATCAAACGTACAATTTATAAGCGTTGCACCAGCAAAGTCAGCTGCTGTCATAGATGCATCACTAAAATTAGCATTTTCTATAGTTAATCCTCTAAAGTTGGCAAATGTTAAATCCATTCCCTCGAAGTTTCCACCCTCTTTGAGGATTTTCTTTATGTCAACTTTCTTAGGCATAGACCGCAACCTCCTTTTAAAGGTTTTCTTTCAAATTAATCTATTTAGGGAAGGAGTAGTATAGGGAAAGTCGTTTAGAAGAGAGGTGTATATAGATTTGCGAACCCGTTAGGAATGGATCGCATTTTGAGATTGAACTTTTTGATGAGGGGTTTTATTTCCCCCTTTAGTGATGGATTTGGTTTGTTGGGTTTCCCTTTTGGGTTTAAAAACTTTTCTAACTATTAGGGGTTCTTGAAGAATGAATTCTCTTTTTATGGGAAAACTGTATTCGTATTTATTCTTTATAATGCAAACATAAATATTTTGACTATCTTTCCAAAAGACATAAGCATCTTTGAGCTCACACCAAGTATTGGAAGTATTAGTATTGTTTACAGGAATTTTATGTATATCAGTTTTTTTTATGAAACCCTCCTCTTGGAGGAAATAACAATATTCACCTTTTAGATAGAGATTTTTCCAGGTAAAAATTCCCATATTTTGAGCAAAATATCCTGTATAAATAGTAACTGATAAAAGAGCAAAATAAATCGCTATTAACAATAAATTAGTATCAAGAACTTTCATTTTATAATAAGAGGAAATTTTTTGTATTCTTCTTACAAAAAGGTAAAAGGCATTTATAAGATTTATTACCCAAAGGATAAAGAAAAGAATTTCAATTTTTAGAGACTTAGCAAATATTATTTCTAAGGCTACTAAAAAGTATGAAATAATTATTAACATTTGTAATAAATTTTTGTTTCTTTTTATTAATTGCCTTATTGTTTGTATTTTATTAAATAAATTCATTGAATTCACTTGATTTTTGAAAAGATCTATGGTTATAGCAAATACAATGATAGAACCTATAAATCCTGAAATTCCTATAAGATTAATGAATAATATTATAAATAAGCTTAATAGCTAAAAATATTACAAATTCGACAGCTAATAAGGCTGGAACTATTCCCAAAATAGAGAAAATTATCGAATAAATTATATAATCTTCTCTATTAAGTGTAGGAAGATAAGCTAAACCTAACCACCAAACTAAATAAAGAAAAAACCAAAAAGAAATAGTAAAAGTAACTCCTAATTGAATCTTATACTTCCAAATAACGGGAAATAAATCTCTTTCTATAAACCTTTTAATTTCCTGCCACATTTCCCTTTTCTTCCTCTATCCTTTGCCTCAAAAACTCCACAAACTCCTCAATCGTCATAGTTCCTAAATTTTTACCCTCTTTTTTACCCCTAACTGAAACGGTGTTGTTTTCCATCTCTTTATCACCTACAACCACCATGTAGGGAATCTTTAGCAGTTCCGCTTTACGGATTTTTGCACCCAAACTTTCCTCCGAGAGGTCTATTTCAACCCTAAAACCTTCCCTTTTGAGGGTTTCAGCTACCTTTTTCGCATACTCGTTGTGTCTATCGGCAATAGGTAAAACCACCACTTGGGTGGGTACTATCCATAAAGGCAATAACCCCGCGGTGTGTTCCAATAAAACACCGGTAAACCTTTCGATGGAACCCAATACCGCCCTGTGAACCATATAGGGTCGGTGGGGTTTGTTATCGGGACCTATATAGGTCATATCGAACCTCTCGGGGAGGTTGAAGTCGAACTGAATGGTGGAAAGTTGCCAGAACCTCCCTATGGCGTCTTTTACCTTTATATCGATTTTGGGACCGTAGAACGCTCCGCCTCCCTCGTCGTATTCGTAATCGAGACCGAGGTCTTCCACCGCCTTAATGAGTGCGTTGGTTGCAACCTCCCACTGGCGGTCGCTCCCGACCGATTTCTCCGGGCGGGTGGAGATGTATATCTTGTATTCGTCAAAGCCGAAAACTTTTAATATGTCGAGCGCAAACTGAAGGGCTCCCTTAATCTCGTCGTTAACCTGCTCCTCGGTGCAGATGATATGCGCGTCGTCTTGGGTGAAGCCCCTAACCCTCAAAAGTCCGTGGAGAACACCCGAGAGTTCATACCTGTAAACGGTTCCAAGTTCGAAAAACCTCAGGGGGAGTTCTTTATAACTCCTCACCTTGGACTTGTATATCGCTATGTGGAATGGACAGTTCATCGGTTTTACGTAGTAGGTCTCGTTATCCATCTCCATAGGGGGGAACATGTTTTCCTTGTAAAACTCCAGGTGTCCGGAAGTTTCCCACAGAACCGACTTCCCAACGTGGGGTGTATAGACGAATTGGTAGCCCCTCTTGTAGTGTTCGTCCCTTAAAAAGTCCTCGAGGAGTTTCCTGTAAAGTGCACCCCTCGGGAGCCAGAGGATTAATCCCGCACCTATATTTTGGTCTATGGTGAAGAATTCGAGTTCCTTTCCGAGTTTCCTGTGGTCCCTCTTTTTAACCTCCTCGAGGAAGTTGAGGTAATTCTTTAAGTCTTTTTTAGTCCAAAAGGCTACCCCGTAAATCCGCTGGAGCATAGGCTGGTCGCTTCTGCCCATCCAGTAGGCGCCGGCTATGTGGGAGAGCTTGAACTCGCCCGCTTTGCCGGTCGACGGGAGGTGAGGACCCCTACAGAGGTCGATAAAGTCTCCTTGCTTATAGATAGTTATAGGTTCCCCTTCGGGAATTCTATCTATTATTTGAAGTTTGTACTTTTCTCCAAGTTCCTCAAAGAGCTTTTTAGCCTCCTCCCTCGATAGCTCTATCCGCCCGATGGGGAGGTCTCTTTTAACGATTTCGCGCATCTTCTCCTCTATCTTGGGGAGGTCTTCCTCTTTGAGGTGGACGCCTTCGACCTCAACGTCGTAGAAGAAGCCATTTTCGGTGGTGGGACCTATACCCAGGTGGACATTTTTCCTGCCGTATATCTCGCTCAGAGCCTGCGCCAAGATGTGGGCGAGGGTGTGGCGCATTATCTCAAGACCCTCTTTGGAACCTTTGTAGATGGGTTTAATTTCCACCGAATAGGTTAGGGGGGTATGAACGTCATAGATACCGCTTTCGGAGGCTTTGCTGTCGGATAGAAGTTCCTCTTTGGGTTTTTCCTCTTTTGTTCCCTTCAGAGGTTTAACAACAGCACCTATAGCACCCTTTATGTTTAACTTTTCAAATATCTCGCCTATGGTTATCCCCTTGGGGAATTCGTATTCTTGACCTTTAAAGAGAACTTTAATCTTTTCCATCGTAAGGTCTTAAATTTTAAGTCCCGTTCTAAGGTGGTTTTTTCCTTAGGGTGAATAGGGGAAAATAATTTCCCTCATAAGGATGGTTAAAAGATTTTTTTTGGTTCTACCTGTGGGATTCATCTTTATTTCTTCCTGCGTGAAGGAAAGACCTTTGCAAACCCAGGGCGGTGAAGTAAATAAGGATTACATAAAAGGTGCCCAATTCTTTAATAAACTGGGTTTAGCCGCTATGGTAGAGGAAAATTACGCCAAGGCTATAGCAAATTTTAAAAGAGCGGTTCAATTAAATCCCTACGACCCGGAACTTTGGAAGAATCTCGGTGAAGCTTATATGGCGGCAAAATTTTACAAAAAGGCAGAATGGGCTTTTTCAAGGGCTTTAGCCCTAAAACCCGACTACGGAGAGGTTTATTACGATTTTGGGGTTTTATATACCCAATGGGGTAAATTCAAAAAAGCAGAGGAATGGTTTAAAAAGGCAGGTGCCCTTGATACCTACGGTGAACGGTATAAGGCTTTCTTTGCCTTAGCCCACCTTTACAAAAATCAAGGTAAGGAAAAGGAATATTTAAAAAACCTTCAAAGGGCAATAGACCTATATCCCAAATATAGGGAAGCCTTACTCGAATTGGCACACTATTATAGGGATAAGGGAAAGTACGCGATAGCGGAGAAGTATTACATAAGATATCTTACGGCTTACCCAAACGACGAAACTATCACTTTGGAATACATTTCCCTTCTTATTAAGGAGGGTAAATACGGAATTGCAAAGAAACTTTTAAAAAGCTTAATAGATACCTCCCAAAACCCTCAGGTGGTTGAAAAAGCCTACAAACTTGTAAACGAACTCCTCTTAAAGGAAGCTCAAGAAAAATTGAAACAACAAAAGGTTAAAAACTAAGCAATTCCTTCGTGCATTTTGTATGCCTTTAAAGTATTCATAAGCAGGGCTGTTATAGTCATAGGTCCTACACCGCCGGGGACAGGGGTGATGTAAGAAGCCCTTTCCTTAACCTTTTCAAAATCCACATCTCCTACTATTTTTCCGTTAACTTTGGATATTCCGACATCGATAACAACCGCTCCATTCTTAACCATATCTTCTTTAATTAGGTGGGGAACACCGGTGGCGGATACGAGGATATCGGCATTTAAAGTGTGCTTCTTGAGGTCTTTTGTATAGATGTGGCAAACGGTTATAGTGGCGTTATTGTTTAAAAGTAAAACCGACAATGGTTTACCAACTATATAACCCGCACCCACAATGGTTACATCCTTTCCCTTCACATCTATCCCGTAGTGGTCTAGGAGGATTTTTATCCCTAAGGGGGTGCAGGGAATAAATCCACCGTCGAGGTTTGCGATTAATCTTCCCATATTTTCGGGGTGAAAACCGTCCACATCCTTATCGGGTCTAATGGTTTCTATCACCTTTTGTGGGTTTATATGTTTCGGCAAAGGTAGTTGAACCAAGATTCCATCCACTTCAGGATTTTCGTTTAACTCCTCAACCAAGTTTAGGAGCTTTTCTTCTTCGGTATCCTCCGGTAGGTGGTAGAAGAGAGAATTTATTCCCACCTGTTGGCATGCCTTACGTTTGTTGTTTACATAAACCTGACTGGCTGGGTCGTTTCCAACGAGAACCACCGCAAGTGAAGGTTTTCTGCGACCTTTGGAGGTGATTTGTTGAATCTCTTCCTTTATCTTCTGCCTGTATATACGGGAAACTTCCCTTCCATCGAGGATAGTAGCCATCAACTTTTTTTCATTCTATGGAGAAAAGAAAAAGCCCGCGCGAAGCGCGGGGATTGATTTTAGAGTACTAAGTTTTTAATTCTTTCGGCGGCTTCGAGGAGCCTTTCGGTGGGAACGGTTAGAGAAATCCTGAAATATCCTTCGCCAGCTTCACCGAAACCGCTACCGGGGGTTACAACTATGCCGGCTTTATCGAGCAGAAGCTTTGTAAATTCGGCGGAGGTGTAGCCTTCAGGGACTTTAACCCAAAGGTAGAAGGTTGCGTTCGATTTGAAGGGTTTTAGACCTATCTTTTCAAGCGCTTCGGTCATCACGCGGCGGCGCTCCTCGTAAATGGGGATAATCTGCCTGCGGAACTTCTCGCTGTTTTTGAGGGCGGTAATACCGGCTATCTGAACGGCGTTAAACTGACCGCTGTCGACGTTGGTCTTAACCTTACCCAACCCCTGAACCAGCTCGGCGTTTCCGACCGCCATACCGATACGCCAACCGGTCATGTTGTAGGTTTTCGATAGGGAGTGGAACTCGATAGCCACATCCTTGGCGCCGGGGATTTGCAGTATGGATAGGGGCTTGTCATTCTCGTCGTAGTAAATCTCCGAATAGGCTAGGTCGGAGGCTACTATAACGTTGTAGGTCTTAGCCCAGTCGATAAGTTTCTCGTAAAACTCGCGGGTTGCGGTGGCGGAGGTGGGGTTATTGGGGTAGTTTACCCAGATAATCTTAGCCCTCTTGGCGATTTGTTCGGGAATGGCATCGAGGTCTATAAGGAAGTTGTTCTCCTCTTTGAGGGGAACGGTGTAAGGTATGCCTCCGGCAAAGATTGTTCCTATCTTGTAAACGGGATAGGCGGGGTCGGGGCATATCACTATATCGCAGCTGTCGACAAATGCCAGCGGAAAGTGGGCTATACCCTCTTTGGAACCTATGAGGGTTATTACCTCCGTTTCAGGGTCGAGGTCAACGTCGAAACGCTCCTTATACCACTCGGCGACCGCTTGTCTGAAGGCGGAAAGACCTTTGTAGGAGGGGTAGCGGTGGTTTGCCGGGTCTTCGCAAGCCTTTTGCCCCGCTTCGATTATATCCTTGGGGGTGGGTAGGTCGGGGTCTCCCACTCCGAGGTCTATAACATCGACACCTTGTTTAATCTTCTCCTCTTTGAGGCGGTCGAGCTCCGCAAAGAGGTAGGGGGGGAGTTGCTTTAACCTTTTCGCGTATTCGAACTGTCCCATAAAGGTTTTGTTATATTACCCCCCTCCCGAGGGACTTTTTCCGTTAAATCACTCCTTTTGATGTTTTCGAAAGAGGACTACACCTTTATGGGGAGGGCTATAAATCTGGCGAAAACCCGCAAAGGTCTGACCCATCCCAACCCCACCGTCGGGTGTGTGATAGTAAAGGGTGGAAAAATCGTCGGGGAGGGCGTCCATTGGCGCGCCGGCATGCCCCACGCCGAAGTGGAGGCGCTAAAGAGGGCGGGGAAAAACG
>JALVTI010000134.1 GCA_027035985.1 Aquificales bacterium
CCTTTATAGGTTTACCTTCTTTAACACATGCGGTTAATTGTTCCCTAACGTTGGGAATTTCAATCTCGTCGTTTTGGTCTATTCTGTCGTAGTCGGCGGGGTTAACGAATTCGAGGGGTAGGATACCGAAGTTGCATAGGTTTTGGTGGTGAATTCTGGCGAAGGATTTTGCGATAACAGCTCTAACGCCGAGATACCTAGGTGCGAGTGCGGCGTGCTCCCTGGAGGAACCCTGACCGTAGTTCTCTCCTCCAACGATAACGGTGGCGATACCTTCCTCTTTGTTTTTGAGGGCCCTTTCGGCAAAACCGGGATCTACGTAGTGGTAAACGTATTTGGAGATTTCGTAGATGTTGGACCTTAGGGGTAGTATTTTCGCACCGGCGGGCATAATGTGGTCGGTGGTTATATTGTCGCCAACTTTTATTTCAACCTTACCTTTGATGGCTTCGGGAAGTTCGTCGAACTCCGGTAGAGGTCTTATATTGGGACCCCTTCTAATTTCAACCTGTTTCCTCTCCTCCTTAGGTAGGGGGGGTATGAGTAATGCATCGTTGTAAGGAATGAACTTCTCGGGTAGGGTTACCCTGATGGGTTCGCCGAGGGTTCTGGGGTCGGTTATGTAACCGGTTAGTGCGGCAGCCGCACAGGTTTCGGGAGATGCGAGGTATACGCCGGCGTCGAGGGTTCCGGAACGACCCTTGAAGTTCCTGTTGAAAGACCTAACGGAAACTCCTTTGGAGGGAGGTGCCCAACCCATACCGATACAGGGACCGCAAGCGGTTTCGATAATCCTAGCACCGGCGTTAATCAGGTCTGCCAAGGTTCCGTCCCTGGCGATTTGCTCGAGCACCTGTCTAGAACCGGGGGCGATTATGAGGGATACATCCCTGTGAACCTTTTTACCTTTGAGGATTTCGGCAACGGTCTTGAGGTCCCTATAGGAGGAGTTGGTGCAGGAACCTATCACAACCTGGTTGACTTTAACCTTTCCGTGGAGTTCCCTAACGGGCACAACGTTGTCGGGGGAGTGGGGTTGCGCTATCAGGGGTTCGAGCTCATTGAGGTCGATAATTACCTCTTCGTCGTATTCCGCATCGGGGTCGGGCAACAGCTCAACCCAATCCTGCTCTCTGCCTTCCCTGCGGAAGAAGTCGAGAGTGTTCTCGTCGGAGGGGAATATCGAGGTGGTTGCACCCAGTTCGGCACCCATGTTGGTAATGGTTGCCCTTTCGGGAACGGATAGAGCTTTGATACCCTCTCCCACGTATTCGAAAATCCTCATAAGACCGCCTTTAACGGTTAGGCGGCGGAGCATTTCGAGGATGATGTCTTTTGCGGACACCCACGCGGGGAGCTGTTTACCTCTGAGTTCGACCTTTACGATTTTGGGCATTTTGGTGTAGAAAGGCTCACCCGCCATAGCCGCGGCGACGTCGAGACCACCCGCACCTATTGCGAGCATTCCCGCACCGCCGGCGGTCGGAGTATGGGAGTCGGAACCCAATAGGGTTTTTCCGGGTTTGGCAAACCTTTCAAGGTGAACCTGGTGGCATATACCGTTACCGGGTTTGGAAACCCAGATACCGTATTTCATACCGACGGTTCTCAAATACTCGTGGTCGTCGGGGTTTCTGAAGTCGAGCTGCAAGGTGTTGTGGTCTATGTAGGAAACCGATAGGTCGGGGGTTTTTACCTCATCAACGCCCATAGCCTCGAATTCGAGGTAAGCCATAGTTCCGGTGGCGTCCTGGGTGAGGGTTTGGTCTATCCTAATGGCGATTTCCTTACCGGGTTCCATTTCGCCGTGAACGAGGTGGTCTTTAATAATCTTCCACGCGACGGTTCCCTTAGCCATTTCAGAACCTCCGAAAGTTCTTGTTAAGAAAAGCAGTTTTACCAAAAAGGTGGATAAAAGAAAAGGGGATATACATTAAAAGGCAAAGGATTAGTTGTTTAGAAGTCTGTCGATAATCTCGTTGAAGGTTTTGGAAGGTCTCATGAGGGAGACAACCTTCTCGTAGAGCTCAACAACCTCTTTTTGCTTTTCGGGAGGTAGTTTTTCGAGAATTTGTTTTTCAACGGGGTCATTGGGGTTGAGTCCGAAGAAATACCATGCGTCTATACCGGCGGGTTTGCCTTCGGTAGCCCTAATCTCTTCGAGGATTTGCTGCTCTTTTTCCGCCAGCTCTTTGGCAACGGGGGCGAATTTTTCTTTAAGTTCTTTGTCCTCGTCCTGCTCGGCGAGTGCTTCAGCCCAGAACCTAGCGAGGTAGTAGTGGGAGCCCCTGGTATCCAATTCGCCAACCTTACGTTTAGGGGTTTTGTCCTCCATTAAATACTTGTAAATCGCCTTGTAGAGTGCGTCGGCGATAACCTTAGCCTTTTTGTTTTCGGGATTTTTCCTATATTCATGCATTAAAGCTTCGTAAACCGCCAAATACTCCCCTAAAGAGTCCCACCTTAGGTGGGTTTCCTTTAGAAACTGCGATACGTGTCTGGGTGCGGAACCGCCCGCTCCGGTTTCGAGGAGAATACCGCCCGCCAACAGGGGAACAATCGACTGCGCCCTTGCGGAGGTTCCAACCTCTATTATGGGGAATAGGTCGGTCAGATAGTCCCTCAAAACGTTACCGGTTACCGATATGGTGTATTTACCCTCCCTGAAGCGTTTGAGGGTGAATTTCATAGCGTCTTTGGGGGGCATGATGTACCAGTCGACACCCCCGAGTTCTCCTTTTTGTTCCAACTCTTGGAGTTTTGCCCTTACCCTTTTGATGAGCTCCCTATCGTGCGCCCTTCTCCTGTCGAGCCAAAAGACGATAGGAGCCTTTTGTTGCTTTGCCCTCTGAACGGCTATCTCAATCCAGTTTTCAATTGCGGGGGATTTTGCTACACAGCTTCTGTAAATATCTCCTTCTTCAACTTCCTGTTCCATAAGGATGTTTCCTTGTTCATCCACAACGCGGAATTTTCCTTTTGCGGGTGCGAAGAAAGTCTTATCGTGGGAGCCGTATTCCTCGGCTTTCATAGCCATTAGACCGACGTTTTCAACCGAACCGACGCATGCGGGGTCGAATTGTCCCCTTACTTTGATATCCTCTACAATTTCGTCGTACATAGTGGCGTAACTTCTATCGGGAACGGTTAGAACCACGTCGTCTTCTTCCCCTTGGGGACCCCAAGCCTTTAGACCATTTTTGATAACGGCGGGAATGGACGCATCAATAATGACATCGTTGGGTCTGTGGAGGTTGGTTATACCTTTGTCGGAGTCAACCATATACATACGGGGTTGCTCTTTGTAAATCTCTTCAAGGGTTTTCTTAATAGCCTCCTGCTCCTCGGGGGAGAGTTTCTTCATCTTCTCTTCGAGGTCTACAAGACCCCTTTCCGGTTTGAAACCTATCTTCTCGAGCAGGTCCCCGTGTTTCTCCCATAGTTTTTTGAAGTAAACCCTTATGGCGTCGCCGAAGATTACCGGGTCGGAGACCCTCATCATGGTAGCCTTTACATGGAGCGAAAAGAGTATGTCGTTTTCTTTAGCATCTTGAATTACCTCTTCGAAGAACTGACGGAGTTTTCTCCTATTCATGTGAGTCGAATCGATGACATCTCCTTTTTCGAGTTCGAGTTCTTTCATTACCTGAACGTTTCCGTTTTCATCTACGAACTCTATACGGAGTTTTTTGTTCTCATCCAAAGTGACCGATTTTTCATTGTCGTAGAAGTCTCCCGATTTCATATAGGCGACATAGCTCTTTTGGTGGGGGTCGGTGGGTTTGAGTTTGTGGGGGTGTCTTTTTGCGTATTCCTTAACGGGAGGGGCTATCAACCTTATGGAGTTCCCTTGACGGATTAGCGGGTTAACCACGGAACCCACGCAGGCGTCGTATTTCTTCTTAATCTCCTCCTCTTCGGGGGTTTGAGGTTCTTCGGGGTAGTCGGGTAGGTCGAAACCCCTCTTTTGGAGTTCCCTGATGGTTTCTATCAGCTGGGGAACCGATGCGGAGATGTTGGGGAGTTTTATAAGGTTACACTCGGGTTTCCAAACGAGTTCGCCCAGATATGCCAAATCGTCGGGTTCGTAACCAAATTGCGCCAAAACCCTACCGGCGAGGGAGATATCCCTTACATCTATATCTATTCCGGCGTTTTTGGTAAACGCTTTAACGATGGGAAGCAGAGAGTAGCTCGCAAGCTGGGGAGCCTCGTCGGTTTTAGTCCAAGTAATGACAGGCTTTGCCATGCCTTTACCTCCAAAAGGTTGGTGTTTGTTTAATGATAACCACTTTAAAAGTTTCCCCAAGATTTAACAAAATTGACACTTACAGGTTCTATGATATAATTCACCAAAAAAGGTTTTTAAAATGGTGGAAGTTTATGCCAATGGAAGGAATCCACGAAGCTAGCGGTTATCTTGCATTAGCCCTGTTGGGTGTGGTTTTAGCAACAGGTCTGTGCATAAGCCTACCGAAAATCTTAAAATCCCCCGAAGGGGCTAACCTTTATAAACTTCACAAAGCGGTTTCGGGTCTGTTTATAGCCGCCCTGCTAGCACACGCCGCAACCACGGAGGTGGTAAACGGCTATTTCACCTTGGGGGCTTTTCTAATGGGGTTAACCCTTGCGATAGCCCTCTCCCTAAGCTGGTTTCCCAATAAAAAAAAGCTCCTTTTGAACTTGAAATGTTTAGTCTTCCTAATAGGGGTTATTGTTCTCTTGGTGGCACACTTAAAGGCTTAAAAAATTCGCTTCCTTTTGAGGATTTATCTATTTCCTTCCCTTAAAGAGTTATAAATTTGAACCCACCTTAATGGAGAGAGAACCTCATCCTTCAAAAGCAAAGAACACGTTGCAAAGCCCTTATAAAAACTCATATCTTTCATTTACCCGATAGGTTTAAAGCAAATCTCCCTATACCTTTACAAGGTTAGACTCAAGATTTAATGACAAGTTATGGATTGAAAATTGACAAAAACTTTTTGCAAGATTGAGTTTTGTTTTAGAGTTCCAATAAAATGGCACACCCCAAGGGATTAATGTCAATATAGGGTTGACCAAAAAATTCAATTTTTGCTTGACCTTTTAAGGTTGGTTTGATATCCTTTAAACTCAAGTAAAGGTTGGGTTCCTTGGTAACTTAATAATGGTGGGCTCACCCTTGTTTTTATGTCCCTATAAGGGATTGAAAC
>JALVTI010000135.1 GCA_027035985.1 Aquificales bacterium
AATTGTTTTTTACCCCTTGAGGATAAACGATTTTTGGGACTTTACAATGAAATAACTCCCGAGGAGATTAAAAAAGCAATAGAAGAACTAAAAAAGTTATTGGTAGAGGTAAAGGTTTAATCCTTTTAAGGTTTATCCTTTTCAAATCTACTTAAGAATTCCCCTTTAAACAGTTCCTTATCGTCGGTAATAACAAAGATTTCTTGAACGGTGGAACCATTTTTAAACAACAATTTCCATCCCGAAGGGGTTTCGTATTTGAGGAATAATCCCTTTTGCCCCCTTCCCTTTTGGTTCCGAAATATCCTTCCGGGGATAATGCCCTTTACACTTTCCATTTGTTCCAAAACTTTTAGGTAATCTTCCGCTCCCTCTATTAGGTGGTGTTCCAATTTTAGTTTACCTTTGCGGTATTTTGGCATATTGGAACCCCTTATAGTTTGATTTCTTTTAATATCTCCTGTTGTCTTTTCAATACATATCTGCTAACTATCTGTTCCATTCTGGGGTCGAGTTCCATTTCAATGGACACTATGTAGGAGCTGTCCAACTTTTTTATACCTTTAACTGTCCCCTTAGCCTTTACCTCACCGGTGGGTAGTTGGAACTTTATCTCCACCCGTTGGTTTTCTCTTAAACCCTCCGCCGAGGGGACTATAACCCCTATTTCGTCAAAAGTGATGTAATGCATAAATCCGTAAACGGTTCCTTGCGGAGTTTTTATCTCCACATCGGTTTCCTTTTTGGGAAATACCTTTACACTCCTCGAGGGTGGAATATCCGCAAACTTTAGGGGTTTGATAATCATATAATCGCTTTCGACGTTAACGATTTCACCTATTGCGTCCTTTTGAAGTTTGGGAATTTTTATATAAACCCTTTCATCAGGGGAAAAAACTTTATAGGGACACTTGGCAGTTTTTGTAAACAAATCGGTGATTTTGTAAATAGAAGTTCGACACAAAACGGGAAAGACTTTGTAAAAGGCTAACAATTCTACGGTCGAAGTGTGGGAATTTTTCAGAGCTTCTAATATTTTTCTCGCATCATCCGGTTTGAATTCTTCCTCTTTTTTCTCTTTTTCCAACTCATTCAGGTATTTGACAAAAACTTGGTCTACCAAATCCAGGTATTTATCCAACGTGTTGGACAATGTTTGAACTTTTTTTATTTCCAAACCGTTACGGGGTTTGGATTTTAAATAGTTGATATACTCCTTAAGTAGGTCTAAAAAAATTTCCGATAGGAATTTCCTAATAGGAATGTTTGCTTTATGTAAGTCATATATAAGTTCCGCCAATTTTTCTTTGAATTTCCTATTACCGAAGTTAAAAATTCCGTCAAAAAGGATTTCCACAATCCTTTTTAGGTTTGCAAACTTTTCGTCGGCTTTAACCTCTAAGAGGTCTTTATTTAATTTTTCCTCAAACTTTCTTTGGTATTCTTCGAAAAAATCTTTATCCTCGCGGAGATTTCTTAAGCCTTCCATATTAAGGAAATACAATAGTAATTAACAATTTAGCTTTGGGGTGAAAAATATCCTTCCTATGGATTTTATACCTTACGGACGCCAATGGATAGATGAAGAGGATATAAATGCCGTTGTCGAAGCCCTAAAGGGTGGTATTATCACCCGCGGAAAGTGGGTTGAAAAATTCGAAGGAGCGCTTGCCGAATACTGCGGTGCTAAATACTGCGTAGTTTTTAACTCGGGAACTTCGGCATTGGTAGCCGCCTACCGCGCGGTGGGGTTGGATAGAGGGGATAACTTTATCACCTCGCCCATTACCTTTGTCGCCACCGCCAACGCGGGGCGCGTCTGGGGTGCGGGGGTGCGCTTCGGAGATATAGAAACCGATACCGGAAATCTAAACCCCGAAGGGCTCGAAAATTTAATAGATGAAAAGACCAAGTTGCTCGTTCCCGTCCACTACGCCGGTCATCCGGTCGATTTGGAGGCGTTTAGAAAAATCGCCGACCGCCACAACTTAGCCCTCGTCGAGGATGCCTGCCACGCCCTCGGAGCGCGCTATAAAAATTCCAAAATAGGTTCGGCGGAGTACTCCGATGCCGTAGTCTTCAGCTTCCACCCGGTTAAACATATAACCACCGGCGAGGGAGGGGCGGTTTTGACCAACGATAGGGTGGTATACAAGCGCCTTCTAATGGTGAGAAATAACGGAATAACCCGCAATAGGGAGGAATTTCTGAATTCCCCCGACGGGGATTGGTATTACGAGCAACACCAATTGGGGTTTAACTTTTGGCTTACCGACTTTCAGAGTGCCTTGGGATACTCCCAACTTAAAAAGCTCGATTTCTTCGTCTCCCATCGGAGGGAGATAGCGAAGCTCTATAGCGACCTCTTTAAGGACAACCCTTATTTCGACCTACCCCCCGAGAGGGATTACGCCTTTCACTCCTACCACCTCTACCCGATAAGGTTGAGAGAATCTTATAAACCCCTCAAAGGGGAGATATTCAAAAAACTCCGTCAAGCTGGTTTGGGGGTGCAGGTTCACTACATACCCGTATACCGCCAACCCTATTACAGAAACCTCGGATTTAAAAACTTCTCCCTTCCGAAAGCCGAAGATTTCTATCTAAGGGAATTGAGCCTCCCCATCTTCCCCGCCATGGACGACCGCCTCGTCGAGGAGGTGGCAAAGAGGGTTTTCAATGTCTTTGAAGAGCTAAGCCCGTCTTCGGCGGGGGATTAATTCCCTTTGCAGTCCTTTAATCTCTTTAAATCCTCTTTTCGGTTAAGGTTAAAACAGCAGCACCTATCCACACCCCGTTTGCTTAGAAACTCCTCCTCCCAAAGGTGGAAACGGTCTAAAAATTGTCTCACCGATAGGTCTCCCCCTTTTAAAGCCTCCTCCAAAAGGGGAATTAACCTCTTCGAGTAAACCCCGCAGGTGAAGTGTATCTTTCCGTCCAAAACGGGGACGTAACCCAAAAACCTATCCTCGTAGGGGAAATCTTTAACAAATTCCAAATAGCGGTTGCAAAGGAGTGGCAAATCCGCCGAGAGGATTAAATTCCACTCCTCCCCCGAGTGGTTTAGAGCAGTATAGATACCCACCAGGGGGGATTGAATTTCGGGAAACACGTCGGGGATGACGTTCTCTATCCCCAATAGGAGGTATTTTTTGGGGTCTTTAGCCACCACATAGGTGGGAAAAAATTTCGAAACCTTCCCGTATAGGTTGAGAATTAGGGGTTTTCCGCCTATTGGAAAGAGGGTTTTATCCTCCCCAAAGCGACGGGAGTAGCCCCCCGCCAGCAGGTAGGCGTTCATAACATTTAACTATTAATGTTGCAAGTCAGGGTCAAACCCGGGGTGGAGAAGAAACTGAAATCCCGCTTCCCTTGGGTCTATAGAAAGGAGATAGCATCCTATTCGAGGACTCCGAAAAAGGGCGAAACCGTTGTGGTTAGGGATTTTTCCGGCAAATTTTTGGGTTACGGATACATCAACCCCGACGTGAATATCGCAATTCGCCTCCTGTCGTTCGACAAAAATGTGAAACCCACCCCGGAACTCATAAAGAAACGCCTTAAAAAGGCTTACGAATATAGGAAATCCCTAAATATCCCCTCCAACGCCTACCGCTTGGTTCACTCCGAAGCCGACTTTTTACCCGGATTGATAGTGGACGTTTACGACAGGTGGGTAGCAGTCGAATTCACCACCTACGGGATGGAGGAGTACAAACAGACGGTGGTGGAAACCTTAATAGAACTCCTCCAACCGGAGGGTATTTACGAAAAGATTAACGAGTTCAGTAAAAAGGTGGAGGGTCTCCGCGGAGAGGAGCAACTCCTATACGGACACGTCCCCGAGGAGGTAGTTATTCAAGAATACGACCTGAAGTTTTACGTAAATATCCCCGAAGGGCAAAAGACTGGTATGTTCCTCGACCAGAGGAATGCCAGATACTTCCTCCGCACCCTCATAAAGGGAGGGGAAAGGGTTTTGGACGTCTTTTGTCACAGCGGCGGATTTGCCATAAGCGCCAAAAAGGCGGGTGCGGGTGAGGTGATAGGGGTCGACATAAGCGACCTAGCCCTTGAGCTTGCAAAAAAGAACGAGAAGCTCAACGGTCTCGAAGGCATCAAATGGGTCGAGGCTAACGCCTTCGACTTTCTGAAGGAACAGCACAAAAAGGGGGAAAAATACGACATAGTGATAATAGACCCCCCTTCCTTTGCGAAGAATAAGGCGGCTGTCCCCAACGCGCTGAGGGGTTATAAGGAGCTCCTCGTTAGGGGACTTCACATAACCAAACCGGGCGGTATCTTGGCTATATTCTCCTGCTCCTTCCACATAACGGAGCAACACCTCTTGGAGGTCTTGCAGGATGCCGCCTACGACACCCGCAAAGTCCTCCGTGTGAGGGCAAAGACCTATCAGGATTTAGACCACCCTTGGATTTTGCAAATACCGAACACCCTATACCTCAAAGGGGTTTGGGTTGAGGTTTTGGATTGACCTCTTTCGGTCTTTTTTCATTAAATCCCCCTTTAGGTCTCCCTAAAATACTCTGCTATGGCTATAAGAGGAAGAGTTTGGAAGTTTGGCGATAACGTCGATACCGACCAGATAATACCCGCCCGTTATCTCAACACCTCCGACCCCAACGAATTGGCAAAGCACGCCATGGAAGATAGCGAGCATCCCGAATTCGCCAAAGAACACAAAGAGGGGGACATCATCCTCGCGGGGAAAAACTTCGGGTGCGGGTCTTCCAGGGAACACGCCCCCATAGCGATAAAATACGCCGGCGTTCCCGTAGTGGTGGCAAAATCCTTTGCCCGTATCTTTTACAGGAACGCCATAAACATAGGTCTCCCCATAGTGGAGGCTCCCGAAGAATTTATAGACCAAACCGAACAGGGGGACGAAATAGAAGTTGACCTCGAAAAGGGAGTCATTAAAAACCTCACCAAGGGGATAGAGGCTAACTTTAAACCCATTCCTCCCGAGGTGGCTCAAATCCTCAAGGCGGGAGGGCTGATGAATTACGCTAAGGAGCGCCTGCAGTCCCAATAAGGGGCTTTCCTCATCTTTTCCCCCCTTGGGGGCTAATAAATTAAATAAGGAAATCCTTATAAACCAAAAGGAGGTAAACCATGGCAGGAAAAGTTATCGAACTCAACGA
>JALVTI010000136.1:0-5971 GCA_027035985.1 Aquificales bacterium
GTGGACTTTCCCGTGCCTATATTGCCGGTTAGACCTATTTTGAGGGTGCAATTTGTTTTCACGCCAACCTCCCGAAAACTTGCCACTTTTGGTTAGTATAATTTTTTATCGGTTAAAAATTTTTTTGGCACCAAGGGGGAATATAATGCAAATAGCCTATCAATTTTCAGAAAAAGAAAAAAAATTTTTTGAGATATACCTTCAACTGCTCGAAAAATATTTTAACAATCCGCTCAAATTAAATCTACTTTTGGAATTAAAGGCTTTGGAACTGGAAATAGAAGACCTCAAAGAGGTTTTGGAAAAAATCCACTCCTTTTTGAGGGATTACCTATTTTTTGTAAACCAACGGGAGGAGCTAAAACAAATATTTCCCGTAAAGGATGAAATCTTAGAAATTCTAAAGAGGTATCCCTACTTTATTGAATATAAGGCAAATTACAACTTCCCCGAAGGGGCGAAATATAGGGGATTTAAGTGGCATTCCCCCCTACTCTTGGCGGGTGGAAGCGACGGATTGGTCAGAGTTTGGAAGTTTCAAGATGAAAATTTCCAATATCTATTCTCTTTGGGGGAAAAGGCGGAAGGTTTTCCCGTTTACGAATTGTATAAAGACCATCTCTTTTACTCCATAGGTTCCACATTAAAGGTGTATTACCTCCCCAGTGGGAAATTGGTCGAAGAGATAGATGTGGGTCAACCGATAGCGGCTTTGAATCTCGATGAGGGTAATCTCTACTTATACAAAAAGGTAGGTCAGCTCGCAATTCGCCAAAGGGTTGATTTGGAAGAGGGAAGGATTACCTTCGGTCCCGCAGACCCCATAGCCCCCAACCTCATAGAGAGTGGCGAAAGTGAAATGGTTGCCGTCGGTAGAAAACTCTTAAGGGTTAAAGATGGCAAACTGGTTTTCTTTAAAGGGGAAAAGAGGGAAACCGGTTTGAAACTTGTAAAGGAAAATGTTTTTAATCTAAGGTTCCCCATAAACGATATATACGTTCTCAGAGGTTCCGCCATTTTGGGAACCGATGGGGCGCCTCCCCAAATTGTAGATATAAAAACGGGTGAAGTGGTCGGCTCTTTGGAAGTGCCGGTAATTCACACCTTCCGAATAAGAAAAAATCCGGTAAGGGATGAAATAGCCCTTTCCCACAGCGATAACTATATCTCTATTTGGGATATAAACACCCTCCAATTGGTTAAACTTCTGGAAAGCTACTTCATAGACGTTCTGGCTTTGGATTATTCCCCCGATGGTAAATATTTGGTAGCCGCCGGTGAGGGTAGGGATATAAATGTCTGGGATACCCAAGAGTGGAAAATGCTCAAAGATATCAACTTTAACTTTGAAGGTGTTACCGCCCTCAAATTCTCCCCAGATGGGAAATATCTCGCCGTAGGGGGTGGGGATAACAATATTTATTTGCTCTCCACCGAAGATTGGAATATCAAAAAGATACTTTCCTACCACGAGGATTTAATTTCCGATATCCAATTTGTCGGGAATAAGTTGGTCTCCTCCGGTTGGGACGGAAAAACATTAGTTTGGGATATTGAATCGGAAAGTGTTGAAAAAATTCTGGAGAGTACCGAAGATAGGGTTTGGAAATTGGCACTTTCCCCCGATGGGAATTATCTGGCGGTTGCGGACTGGGAAGGTAAAGTTTCCGTTTTCAAAACCGATACATGGGAACTTATCGATAGATTTATTGACGAAAGCGGCGTTACGGCGGTAGCCTTTGGAGAGGGAAGACTTCTAATAGGTAGAAAGGACGGAACCTTAGAGGTCATTAGATTGGAAAAAGAGGAAACCTATGCGGAGGACAGCATAGTGGAAATTTCCGCCAATCCCGCCGATGAGGTAGAGGGAATAACTTCTTTCGGAAAGAACATATTGGTGTACACCCGTAAGAGGAGAATAGCTATATGGGACTCCGAAGGCAATAAGGTCTTTTCCGCCACCGTGGATGGAACTTTAAAGGAAGCGGAAAACCTCCGTCCCCCTCATCTGGAGATAAAAGTTCTTCCCGAAACCTTTATCGTTAGGGATGAAAATTACTTCTTCGGCGCCAAGGGATGGGAGGATTACATAAATATCCTCAAAGGTATAGAAATAGTGGAGGATAAAGCCCCCTTCCTTAGGGAGATAACAAAACCCCAACTCCTTGAGGAATTATGAAGATTTTTCCTCTTTTTGTTTCTGTCTATTTGCCCACCACTTTAGGTAGCTCTCTATAAAGCCGTCTATCTCCCCGTCCATTACGCGGTCTATTTGGGTATCCTCGTAACCTGTTCTGAGGTCTTTAACCAACTGATAGGGGGTAAATACGTAAGACCTTATTTGGTGTCCCCAACCTATATCGGTCTTTTCCCCTTCGTATTGCTTCCTCTTTTCCTCCAGCTTTTGGAGCTCGAGCTGGTAGAGTTTAGCCTTCAAGATTTTTAGGGCTTTCTGCTTGTTCTGAAATTGAGAACGTTCGTCCTGGCACTGCACCACTATGCCGGTGGGGATGTGGGTAATTCTAACCGCCGTGTCGGTGGTGTTCACATACTGACCGCCCGCACCGCTGGAGCGGAAGGTCTCTATCTTCAAATCTTCGGGGCGGATTTCCACCTCTATATCCTCGTCTATTTCGGGGGCAACCTGCACCGATGCGAAGGAGGTGTGCCGGCGCTTGTTCGCGTCAAAGGGCGAAATTCTAACCAGGCGGTGGACTCCGCTCTCACCCCTTAGGTAGCCGTAGGCGTAAGGTCCCTTTATGTGGAGGGTTGCACTCTTTATACCGGCCACATCGTCGGGGGTGATATCCACAACTTCGACGGTGTAGCCTTTCTTTTCAGCCCAGCGGGTGTACATGCGCATGAGCATCTGCGCCCAGTCGCAGGCTTCCGTTCCGCCCGCACCGGCTTGGATGGTGAGGAAGGCGTTTTTCGCGTCCATTTCCCCGCTTAGGTAGGTCTTTATCTCCAGTTTCCCTATTTTGTCCTCTATGCTTTTGAGTTCCTCCTCGAGGAGGGCGAGGTTTTCCATATCCGTTTCGTCGGTCTCTTCGAGCATCTCCTCCACCCCTTCGAGGGAACTCTCTATATCCCTAAACCCTTTAAGGGTTTCCTCTATATACTTCCTCCTCTGGAGAACCTCTTTAGCCCTCTTTTGGTCGTTCCAAAAGTCGGATGCCGACATCTCCTCGTCCAACTTTCGGAGTTCCTCCTCCAATTTCTCCACGTCGAGGGTCTGCTTTATATCTTCAAAACGCTTTTTGAGGTCTTCCAGAAGTTGCTCGAGCTCGTATTTCATCGGAAGGTTTAAATTTTAGCCTTCACCACTCAAGTGGAATGAGAAAAGTAATAATCCTATTTGAGTGGAAGAGGCTTTAAAGTATAACCTCTATGGTTAAAGTTGCCGTATCGGGCGCGCTCGGAAGGATGGGGAAACGTATCCTCAACATAGCCCACGAAGACCCCCAAGTGCGGATATGCGGTGCTATCGAAAGTCCCCAAAACGCCCAAAAGTATGGCGACCTCGGGGAGGCTCTAAACGACGATAGGTTTAAGGGTATTCTCCTTTCCGACAACGCCGAAGAGATTTTGAAAAACTGCGATGTTTTGATAGAGTTTGCCAACTCCACCAAAGCCGCCTTGGAGCATACGGAAAAGGCGGTCGAACTCGGCAAGAAGGTGGTTGTGGGAACCACCGGTTTTTCCAAAGAAGAACTGAAAAAGTTCGAGGAATTGGCTAAGAGGGGCACGGTTCTCTTTTCTCCCAACATGAGTTTGGGGGTCAACCTGCTCTTTAGGTTGGTCGAGATTGCAACCCGCGTCCTAAAGGATAAGGATTTCGATATCGAAATAGGGGAGATTCACCACAGGTTTAAAAAGGATGCCCCTTCGGGGACTGCGATGAGGTTAGCCGAAATAGTCGCCAAGGAGCTCGGCGTAGATTTGGAGGAGGCTGCCGTCTACGGGCGTAAGGGACACTACGAGAGGGCTAAAAACGACATAGGAATAATGACCTTTAGGGGCGGGGATGTGGTAGGAGAACACACCGTTTACTTCTTCGGCTTCGGCGAGAGGTTGGAACTGACCCACAGAGCTACCAATAGGGATATTTTCGCTAAGGGTGCGGTTATCGCCGCAAAGTGGATAGCCGACAAGGAACCGGGAAAACTCTACAACATGTTTGACGTTTTGGGTCTTTAAAACCCTTTAAGGAAAAAAAGAAAAAAGTTCCTCCAAAAGGTTTAGGCTTTACCCCTCCCTTTTGGAGGTTTCCTTAAATTTCTCCGCCTCCTCGAGGAAGTTTTTTAGAATTTGCAAACCCCACCGTCGGAAATTTTCATTAAAGCCTATACTCTCGGGGTGGAATTGAACCCCAAAAATTGGTAGTTCCTTGTGCTGCACCGCCATTATTTCGTTGTCGTCTAAAGAACGGGCTACAACCTCGAGCTCCTTCGGAAGGGAGTTTTCATCTATAACCAATGAGTGGTAGCGGATAGCCTCAAAGGGGTTGGGAAGACCCTTTAAAATTCCCTTTCCGGTATGCTCAATTTTTGAGCTCTTTCCGTGCTTTAGGGTGCGGGCTCTCCTAATTTTCGCCCCAAAGGCTACCCCTATCGACTGATGTCCCAAGCAGACGCCTAAAATTGGGAGTTTTCCCGCGTAGCGGCGTATCGCTTGAACCGAAATCCCCGCCTCGTGGGGTGTGCAGGGTCCCGGCGATATAACCAGCGCATCGGGGTTGTAGTCGGCTATCTCCTCGACCGTTATCTCATCATTTCGTTTGACGATAACATCGGCACCCAGCTCGGCTAAGTAGTGGACTATGTTGTATGTAAAACTGTCGTAGTTATCCACCATCAAAACCTTTATAGGTTTCTTACGCGCGGGTAACTCCTCCAACGAAGGGAGTCCTTTAGCCTCAATCCTCATATAGGAAAAGGATAAATTTTTGCCCTCCGACTAAAGGAATGAGGTTGAGAGAAGACCTTTAAAAGGATGGGAAATTAAAAGTCTTTATCCCTAAAGCGGATTATTTTTCCTCTTGGGAACCCTCAAGTTGGGCTTTTAGAACCAAAAATGCGGGTTTCAATTTGAGCTTTCCGGTGTAGAAGGGATGGCACTGGTTGCAGGTTTCGAGGTATACGGTTCCGCCTTTGGTGCTCAAAATGGTGAAGGTATTACCGCAACCGCAGACGAATGTGGTCGGTTTCAATTCGGGGTGTATTCCCTTTTTCATTGTTAACCTCCTCCTCTATATTGCTCCTTTAACGCAAATAGTTTTATTCTATCACAGCGCGCGGTGAGCCTCCTCGTAAAGCCCCGCCCTTTCGAGGTGGCAGGTAATGTTTAATTTGTGAATGGTGGTTCTATCCTCCTCGAATTTGATAATGGAATAGCTCGCGTTGTCGCACCCGAAACTCCAAAACTTTTGCAGGGGTAAGTCTAACGCGGCGCAGTAGAGCGCCCTTATAGGTACGGTGTGGGATACCACGGCGACGGTCTCGCCTTCGTGTTTTCTCTTTATATCTTCTATAAAGGATTTAACCCTTTTGAATACCGCCTCGAGGTTTTCCCCTTCGGGGAAATCAACAGTCCAAGGTTCCTTAATCCACTTTTCAAACATCTCGGGAAATTCCTTTTTCACCTCGTCAACCAGCTTCCCGCTCCAAACCCCGTGGTCTATTTCTATAACCCTTTTGTCCTCTATAAGGGGAACATTTAAAGTTTGGGCTATAACCTCGGCGGTTCTCCTGGTTCTCAATAGGGGGGAGGTATAAACGACTTTAATACCTTTATTCTTTAATTCTTCTGCGAGGAGTTTAGCCTGCTTTTCCCCCCTCTCGGAGAGGTCGGGATTGAGAAGTCCCTGATACCTACCTATGGGATTCCATTGACTCTCGGCGTGTCTTATAACGAAAAGGGTACAACCCACCTTTCAAACCTCCTTTAAGTGTTTAGAAATTTTAGGAAA
>JALVTI010000136.1:6071-15003 GCA_027035985.1 Aquificales bacterium
GTGGGAAACCACCCTAAGGGTGGGTAAATACCTCTACACCCTTTCCCCCGACTGCTTTATCCAACCCAACCGCCTCCTTTGGGAGGATTTTTTAAACCTCGTTAAACCCACCGAGAGGTATGAAAGGGCTTTGGAACTCCACGCCGGTATAGGCTTTTTCACCCTTCCCCTTCTGGAGTGGGTGGAGAGCCTCGAGAGTTCCGACATAAACCCCGAGAGTTTTAGGTATAGAGATATAAACGCCCGCCGCTTCGCGGCGGGGAGTAGGTTTAAAAATGTCTTATCGGACGCCTACAAACATATAAGGAGAGCCAAAGACTTCGACCTATTGGTGGTCGACCCGCCGAGGGGCGGTCTGACGAAACCGGTCGTGGGCGAGATACTCAAAAAACTACCGCGGGAGGTTATCTACATCTCCTGCAACCTCGAAAGTTTGAAAAAGGATTTATCCCTCCTAAGGGAAAGTTATGAATTGGTAAAAGCCGCCTTGGTTGACCAGTTTCCGAACACCTACCACCTCGAGAGTGTAGTCTGGCTAAGACGCCGATAGGTGAACCTTAAAATTAACTACACCGATGTTGGATATCAAACTGATAAGAAAACACTACGAGGAGGTCAGAAGGAGGATAGCCACCCGCGGTGAGGAATACGCAAAACTGGTTGACCGTGTCTATGAGCTCGATAGGAGAAAGAGGGAACTCCAAAAGGAGGTGGAGAATTTAAGGGCGCTCCTAAACAGGAAGTCGAAGGAATACGGCCGCCTGAAGAGGGAGGGGAAGGAGGACGAAACCCTCAAGGAGGAACTGGCGAAGATTAAGGAGACCCTAAAGGGTTTGGAAGAGGAGCTTAAACGGGTGGAGGAGGAACTGAACGACCTCCTGCTTAGGATACCAAACCTTCCCCACCCCTCGGTGCCCATCGGCGAGGACGAAAACGACAACGTGGAGGTCAGGAGGTGGGGCGAACCCCCGAAATTCGACTTCGAACCCAAGCCCCACTGGGAGCTGGGCGAGAGGCTTGGCATTCTCGACTTCGAGAGGGGGGCTAAACTTTCGGGGTCTCGCTTTGTGGTAAAGAGGGGGTTGGGCGCGCGCCTGGTGAGGGCGCTTATCAACTTCATGCTAGACCTCCACGGCGAGAGGGGTTACGTGGAAATCTATGTCCCCCACCTGGTAAAACCGGAGATATTGGTCGGCACGGGACAGCTTCCCAAGTTTGAGGAAGACCTCTTTAAGTGCGAGAGGGACAACCTCTACCTAATTCCAACGGCGGAGGTTCCCCTAACAAATCTCCACCGGGAGGAGATACTCAAAGAGGAAGACCTCCCCATCTACTACACCGCCTACACCCCCTGCTACCGCAGGGAAGCCGGTTCCTACGGCAGGGATATAAAGGGGCTTATCCGACTCCACCAGTTCGACAAGGTGGAGCTGGTAAAAATTACAAAACCGGAGGAGTCCTACGAAGAGCTTGAAAAACTGGTCGCCGACGCCGAAAGGGTGCTTCAGGAACTGGAGCTCCCCTACAGGGTGGTAGAGCTCTGCACCGGGGATTTGGGCTTTTCGGCGGCTAAAACCTACGACCTCGAGGTCTGGATGCCCTCCTATAACAGGTATAGGGAGATATCCTCCTGCTCCAACTGCGAGGATTTCCAAGCCCGCCGCATGAAACTGCGCTACAAGTCCAAGGAGGGGAAAAATATCCTCTGCCATACCCTAAATGGGAGTGGTCTGGCGGTCGGCAGAACTTTGGCGGCTATTCTGGAGAACTACCAGCAGGAGGACGGAAGCGTCGTAATTCCGAAAGCGCTGAGACCCTATTTGGGAGGGCTTGAGGTAATAAAACCCCAAGGGGAATAATTCTTATTGTTTTCCCTTTAGAAGACTTTTTTAGTTCCGTTTTATCTCTTCCATTCCCACCCCTCTTACGGGGATTACATTTTTAAACTACTTTAGAAGGTTAAAACTCGGTTAATATGACCCTTGAAAGGTCGGAGTTTAATCTAAACTTATCCATACTAATGAACCTAACCAGTAAAAGGGAAATCCTAAAAAAAATTTATGAACCCTTTGGGCTATCTTTGGCTTATTTAAACATTCCTCCCAATGTTATCACCCTGCTATCCATTATTGCCGGCGTGCTTTCCGCCTACGCCTTTTACACCCATCACGTTTTAACCGGTGCCACCCTGTTAGTAATTTCCGGTCTTTTGGACTTAGCCGACGGAATAGTCGCCCGCCACAACGACAGGGCTACCAAATTTGGCGCGGTTCTCGACTGGCTGGCGGACAAATTTGTCGACGGACTTGTTTTGGGAGCGGTCGCCGTAGCCTACGCCAACCCTTGGGTGGCTATAGTTTTGATAACGGTCAATATGCTCCACACCTTTATAAAACCGGTTGTTTACGCCGAGATTGGTTTCTCCCAAAGGGATAAAGGAAAAATTTGGGACCCCCTGGAGGGTGTTGGATTTTTTGGAAGACCGGAAACCCACTTGGCATTGATATTTTTCGCAATCCTCGAAAGATTTGTGGATGGAGCTTTAACACTCGGAGTTTATCTAATAACAATACTTTCCACCCTATCGCTGTTGCAAAGGGTTTATTACCTCTATAAGAAGTTTGGGAGAGAATTCGATTGAACCTTAGGGGGAAAGTAAAAGAAAAATTCCCTTTCGGGGGGTAAAACTCTTCTATTCCGTCAAACCCCTCATCTTGAGCTCTATGTCGGTGGGGTTTTCCGCATATTCCAAAACGGTCTTTGCATCTATCCAACCCTTTTGGTAGAGTTCCAACAGATACTGGTCGAAAGTTTGGGTTCCGTAAACCTCGTGCCCCTTTTCGAGATACTCGTTGATATTTTGAAACTTTTGAGGGTCTAACAGAGCTTCCCTTATAAGGGGATTGTTGACCAAAATTTCCAACACGGGAACAACACCCTTTCTATCCCTTCGGGGAACCAATCTTTGAGAAATAATCCCTATAAGGGAGTTTGCCAACATCAACCTTATTTGTTCCCTGTTTTCGAGAGGGAACATACCGATGAAACGGTTTATGGTTTCCTTCGCGTTTATCGTGTGAAGGGTAGAAAAGACGAGGTGCCCGGTTTCCGCGGCTTGAAGGGCTATTTTCGCCGTTTCGGTATCCCTAATCTCACCAATCATAATGACATCGGGGTCCTCACGGAGAGCTGCCCTTAAAGCTCCTGCAAAATCGTTTGTATCCTCCCCAACTTCCCTTTGGATGATAAAGGATTTTTTATCCTTGAAAAGGTACTCTATGGGGTCTTCGATGGTAACGATTACCTTGCTGTAAAGTTCGTTTATTTCGTTTATAAGCGATGCTAGAGTTGTAGATTTACCCGAACCGGTGGGACCCGTAACGAGAATAAGCCCACTCGTATGGGATAGAGCCATTTTTCTAACCACCGGCGGGAGGTTTAAACTCTCAAATTTCGGAATTTCAAAAGGTATATAACGGAGGGCTATACCCAATGTTGAACGCTGATAGTAAATATTAGCCCTAAAACGGGCTATTCCCGGAAAGGAGGCGGAGGTATCTACCTGACCTTCCTTTAATAGTTTTTGTTTTTTTTCCTCCTTACCTTTAAGGATATAGTTAACGAAATCCTCCAAATCGGTACGGGAAAGAACGGGAAAGGAATCGAGGGTTATAAGTTCCTTTTTTGCCCTTATACGGGGTTTGGCTCCTACCTTTAAGTGAACGTCGGAGGCATTTTTCTCCCGAGCCGTCCTAACTATCTGTGTCAGCAACTCCGCCAAGTCCCAAAACCTCCTTTATTTTTTGTTCTATATCATACAAGATATCTGTGTGTTCTGCAAGGAATTTTTTAACCTGTTCCTTACCCTGCCCTATCTTCTTGTCCCCGTAGGAATACCACGCCCCGCTTTTGGTGAGTATTCCCAATTCGGTTGCCACATCGATGATATCGCAAAGTTTACAAATCCCTTCGCCATAGTAAATTTCGAATTCCGCCTCCTGAAAGGGAGGGGCTAATTTGTTTTTGACAACCCTTACCCTAACGCGGTTGCCCTTTTTCTCCCCACCTTCTTTGACCTCTCCAATTTTTCTTATATCCAACCGGAGGTCGGCGAAGAATTTAAGAGCCCTTCCACCGGGAGTGGTCTCCGGATTTCCAAACATCACCCCTATCTTTTCCCTAATCTGGTTTATGAAAATCAAAGCGGTTTTCGATTTATTAACCTCTCCCTTTAGTTTCCTAAGGGCTTGGGACATAAGGCGAGCCTGTTTTCCGACGTGGGCGTCCCCTATGTTGCCCTCGAGCTCATCTTTGGGAACCAGCGCCGCAACCGAGTCTATAACGACGACGTCAACCGCACCGCTTCTGATGAGCGTTTCCGCTATTTCGAGAGCCTGCTCGCCGTAATCGGGTTGCGAGATGTAGAGGTTTTCAACGTCCACCCCTATCCTTTCCGCATATTTGGGGTCGAGCGCGTGTTCGGCGTCGATAAATACCGCTATTCCCCCCTGTTTTTGGGCTTCGGCGATGATGTGAAGCGCGAGGGTTGTTTTACCGGAGCTTTCGGGACCAAATATTTCGGTAATACGCCCCTTGGGAATGCCCCCCACACCTATAGCCCTGTCGAGGGCGTAGGAGCCGGTATGTATGGTCTCCACCTTTATGCGCTCTTCGGCACTCTTTAGGGGCATAACAGCCCCTTTACCGAATTTCTTTTCTATGAAGGACTTAGCCACTTCGAAGGCTTGCAGTTTCTCCTTATTTACGGACATAGCCACCTCCAAAGGTTTATTAAATTTGAAGGACTACCTTTAGGCGGTTTCTCAAACTACGGATTACAAATGTAGGTTTCAAAAGAGAGGGAACGCTAACGGGAAATGGAAAATTTATTCCGTTTCAAAAATTCGGGGAACCACAAAATATCCGTCCTCAAATTGGGGCGCGTTCTTTTCTATCTCCTCCCTGGGAAGGGTCTTTCCGGGAAGGTCCTCCCTCATAGGGGTTTCCCCGTAATCGAGAACGAAAGGTTCAACCCCTTCGGTGTCGACCTCGTTCATCTTATTGACAAACTCCAAAATATCGGCGAGCTGTTTGGAAAAGAGTTTGACCTCCTCCTCTGTGAGGCGCAGGCGGGCGAGTTGCGCGACCTTTAGAACCGTTTCCCTATCAATCATTAAGAATTGATATTATCCCCCTTACGGGGTTAGGGGATACCAACCCGCACCGGGGAGGTCGGTTATAACCAGTAACCTCCAAAAGGTCGAAAATAGTTTGGGGGACACTTCGCATGGATTGGGAAAAATATTTGAAACATTTAAGGGATAGGGCTGTTAAAGAGTCCGTTAATGGGGAGGATTTAAGGGAGCTCCCCCGTCTGCCGACCGAATACCTACCGCTATTAGTCCACTACGCGGGGGATGTAAAGAGGCACTTTTTCCCCGAAGGGCTCGAATTTTGTTCGATAATAAACGCAAAATCGGGCGCCTGCTCCCAGGACTGCAAATTTTGCGCCCAATCGCGCTTTTACGAGACAAAGGCACCCGTTTACACCTTTCTCGATGAGGAACAAATCCTAAAGGGTGCCGAGTTTGCCGTTAAAAACGGTGCCAAGCACTACAGCCTGGTCTTAAGCGGAAAGGCGGCAACCGATAGGGAGATAGACAGGCTTGTCCACCTCGCGGGGGAGATAAAAAAACGTTTCCCAAAATTGGAACTCTGTTTTTCCGCCGGAACCCTTAAAAGGGAACAGATGGAGAGACTGAAGGAAGCCGGCTTTAGGAGACTCCACCACAATTTGGAAACCTCCGAGAGGTTTTTCCCGAATATAGTCTCCACCCACACCTGGAGGGAGAGATATCAAACCCTTTTATGGGCTAAAGAGGTTGGAATGGAAACCTGTTCGGGTGGACTTTTCGGAATGGGCGAAACCTGGGAGGACAGGATAGATTTGGCTATAACCCTTCAAGGTCTGAAAGTCGACTCAATACCCCTAAACTTTCTTATTCCAATAAAGGGGACACCTTTGGAGGATAGACCTCTAATGTCCCCCAAAGAGGCGCTTATAACCATAGCCATCTTTAGGTTTGCCAATCCGCGTTCCGAAATAAGGCTTGCCGGCGGAAGGGAAAGGGTTTTGGGCGACTACCTGGGTATGGCTAACTTTATGGTAAACGCCCATATGGTCGGCGGTTATCTAACCCGAGCCGGGCGCGACCCCTCCGAAGACCGCAAAATGGTGGAGGGGATAGGGTTAAAAGTTTTGACCTAAAGCCCTTCAGGATACACCCCACTAATGGCTCTTTTTATACAATCTCCTCCCTATGAATATCTTCTCGATGATGAAACAGCTCAAAAGCCTCCAAGAGGGTATGAAGAAATTCAAAGAAGACCTAGAAAGGGAAACGGTAGAATTTGAAAACGAACACTGCAGAATAGTTTCCAACCTGGTTGGGGAGATAGTGGAGTTCAAAATAAAGTCCTCCGATTGCGAGAATTTGGAAAGGCACCTCTTCGAGGCTCTAAAAGAGGTCAACAAACGGGTTAAGGAGGAGGTTAAGGAAAAGGCGGAAAATTCCCTCTTTGGCGGAATGGGGTTGTTCTAAATGGGGTTCGTGCCCGAAGAGATAGAAAAAGCCCTTCGGGAAATTCAAAAGATACCCGGCTACGGTGAAAGGGGGGCGAGCCGTTTCTTTTACAGCCTTCTAAAGCTCCCCCAAAAGGACAAGGTTGAAATAATAAAGACACTCGCGGAGGCGGTGAAAAAACTCCGACCTTGCGAGGAGTGCGGAATTTACACCACAAAGAGGATTTGCGATATATGTTCCTCCCCCGAGAGGAGTAAAAAGCTTATAACCGTTGTTGAGGAAAGCTCCGACGCCTACACCATAGAGAGGTTGGGGAAATATAAAGGTGTCTACCACGTGCTGGGGGGACATATAGCACCCCTCGAGGGTATAGCCCCCGAAGACCTAAACATAGACAAACTCCTCGAAAGGGTGGAGAGATACCAACCCGTGGAGGTTATACTCGCCACAAATCCCAACACCGAAGGGGAGGCTACAGCCTCCTACCTGGCAAAGGTTTTGAAAAAACGTTTTCCCAATTTGAGGATTACAAGAATCGGTTTTGGCGCGGCTTTTGGCACCTACTTGGAACTGCTCGAAGACTTTTCCCTCGGCGAAGCTTTCGAAAACCGAAAGGAATTCCCCTAGGGGTTTAACGATGATTTTAAAATTCACATTCCGCGCCGAAGGCGCGGCTTTGAAACTTCCCAAAAGTTATAACCGCCTACTGCAGGCTTTCTTTTACAAAAATATGGACGAACAAATCGCCACCTTTTTGCACGATAGGGGATACGAGCTCGGAAAGAGAAAGTTCAAACTCTTTACGTTCTCAAAGATTTTCGGGAAATTCCTCAAAAAGGACAACGAATATGTCTATTACAAACCCACATTTAGGATATATTTCGCCTCTCCCAAAAATGAGGTGAGTATTTCCACCCTCCGAAAGATGCTTTTGGAGAGTAAAGACCTCTTTTTGGGAGAGAATAAACTTCAGCTCCTAAATGTGGAGGCTATAACCTTGGAAGAAATACCCGAAAAGGTTGAGGTTAAAACCCTTTCCCCAATAGTGGTCTATAAAACCGAACCGGGGAGTAAGTTTTTTAACTATTTAACACCCCAAGATGGGGAGTTTTACAGACTTTTAAGGGAAAACCTAAAGAGAAAATATATGCTCGCTTACGGAAGACCTTTTGAGGGAAATATCGAAATAGAACCTGTAAAGGTATCGGAGAGAGATTTCAAAAAGATAGTTTTCAAAGGGACTTTAATAAAGGCTTGGGGAGGGATATACAGAATAAAAGCTCCCAAAGAGGTGATAAAGTTGGCATTTGAAACCGGTTTGGGTGCGAAAAATAGCGCTGGATTCGGGATGGTTTTACCCGCAAAAATAAGGGTTTAATTGCGTTATTTAACCCCCCTCTGTGAGGGGGATAATAATAGGAACTTTAATTTTTTTCAAATTTGCTTTATTTCAAATTCATTAAGGTCTTAAAAACTTTTATTCCAAACGGAGATTTATGGTTTTTAAACCAATTTTAAATCCTTTATAGGGGTATAAAAACCTTCGTTGACATAAAGCGGGTAAGCAGCCCCGTCTTATTTCAATCCCTTATAGGAACATAACAACTGATTGCACTTTCCGTAAGCGATTAGGAGCTGTTTGGTTTCAATCCCTTATAGGAACATAACAACAAGACTTGTAGGCGTTTCCTCCGAGCGCAATACGGAGTTTCAATCCCTTATAGGGACATAAAAATGTATTGGAAAGAGATAATAAACGCATACTATGACGATAGTTTCAATCCCTTCTAGGGACATAACAACGAGAAAAATTAACATCTTCCTTCTCGGGATATCGTTTCAATCCCTTCTAGGGACATAACAACGAATTCTCCCGGCGGTTGCCCCATTTCCTTTGTCGGTTTCAATCCCTTCTAGGGACATAACAACAGTCAACTTCTACGACGGTGTAAAAAGGGTGAAGAAGTTTCAATCCCTTCTAGGGACATAACAACCCTTTTTGGACTGTCAAGCCTTTGAAAAGTCCTCTGTTTCAATCCCTTCTAGGGACATAACAACAGGATTTCGGGGAGGAGGAGATAGACACCAACCTCGTTTCAATCCCTTCTAGGGACATAACAACAAAATTCATTTCGCCCCAGAGGAAACTCTGAAGCGGGTTTCAATCCCTTCTAGGGACATAACAACATTGAAAAAGCCAAAGAAATTTGGCTCGAAAAACAAGTTTCAATCCCTTCTAGGGACATAACAACGAAGATGAGTTCAACCTTGCTAAGTTACCAAGGAACCCAACCCTTGCTTGGGTTTAAAGCATATCAAACCAACCTTAAAAGGTCAAGCAAAAATTG
>JALVTI010000136.1:15103-23609 GCA_027035985.1 Aquificales bacterium
AAGTTTCAATCCCTTCTAGGGACATAACAACGAAGATGAGTTCAACCTTGCTAAGTTACCAAGGAACCCAACCCTTGCTTGGGTTTAAAGCATATCAAACCAACCTTAAAAGGTCAAGCAAAAATTGAACTTTCCGGTCAACCTTAGGTTGATATTAATTTCTCGGAGTGTGCCATTTTATTGGAACTCTAAAACAAAATTCAATTTTGCAAAAGATTTTTGTCAACTTTCAATCCATAACTTGCCATCAAATCTTGAGTCTGACCTTATAAAGGTAAATGCTATTTTAATCCCCCCTATAGGGGGAAAACTTAAAATTTCCACCCCTAAATGGATTTCGGTCTAAGCGAAGACCTAATAAGGGAAATAATCGAAATAATTTCCCGCTACGGGTGTGTCAAAAGGGTAATTCTTTACGGTTCCCGTGCGAGAGGAGATTTTAGAAAAACTTCCGACATCGATTTGGCTATAGAGGGTTGTCCCGATTGGGTGGTCGCCGATATAAGGGAAACCCTCGAGGAGGAAGCCCCAACGCTTCTAACTTTCGATGTGGTCTCTTTAGAGAAAGCCCCGGAAGGGTTAAGGGAAAATATCCTCCGCGAGGGGGTTGCAATTTATGAGAAGACGCCTTGAGGAGTTTGAAAAGGCTTTCTACCGCCTAATGGAAGCGGTAAACGAAGCCCAATCGGAGTTGGAAATAGACGGTGTTATACGGAGATTTGAATTTACCTTCGAATTGGCTTGGAAGGCTTTGCAAGAACACCTTAGGGAGGAAGGGATAATATGCAATTCCCCCCGTAGGTGTCTAAAAGAAGCCTACAAGGTCGGACTTATAGAAAATGAAAAGGTTTGGTTAAAGATTTTGGAGGATAGGAATTTGTCGGTGCATACCTACGATTTTTCCACTTCAAGGGCTATTTTTGAAAGGATTAAAACCCTTTATCTGGATGCTTTTGAAAAGCTCCTACAAAAGTTAAAGGAGTATTAACCCATATTTGGGATTTTTCTCCCGAAGGGCTTTATGGGTTATTTTCAAAACCCTATGGATTTAGAAAAGCTTCTCGAGGTCGCGAAGGGAGCCGCCCTTATAGGGGGGCAGGTTTTAAAGGAAAACTTTAGGAAGGTTTCCACCGACCAGATAGAGGAGAAGGCTCCCAAAGATTTCGTCTCCTACGTGGATAAAACCTCGGAAGAGAGGATTAGGGACTTTTTGGGAAAGGCTACCCCCGAGTTTTCCATCTTGGGTGAGGAGGGAGGTATAGACCAAAAGGGGGATTTGCTGTGGGTTATAGACCCCCTCGATGGAACTAAAAATTTTCTCGCCGGTTTCCCCGTCTTTGCGGTATCGGTCGCCTTGGTAGACCCCTCTAAGGACTTCAAACCTTTGGTGGGAGCAATATATCTACCCTACTTCGACAGTCTCTATTATGCGGCGACCTCCAAAGGAGCCTTTAAAAATGGAAACCCCATTAGGGTTAATTCGAATAAAACCTCCCTCAAGCAGTGTTTCTTCTCCTATGGGTTCCCCTCGAGGGCGAAGAGAGACCTAAACACCTATTGCGGGATAATGCTCGAGGTTTTCAGAGAGGTTGCATCTTTACGCCGTCCCGGTGCGGCTGCCGCCGACTTGGCTTACGTTGCGGAAGGGGTTTTCGACGGAACGTTTGAATTTGAGCTTAAGCTTTGGGATGTAGCCGCCGGCACCCTTTTGGTAGAGGAGGCGGGCGGAAAGGTGGAGTGGTTTAACTTTTCAAATAAAACTTGGGAAGTCGACATATTGGCAACAGTTCCCCAATTTTTTGAAAAAATTAAGGAAAAAATTTCTCCCAAAATCTCTTAGCTTTTTTTGTTTTTCCAAAAAAGTTCCGGATTTATGTTTTTAACGAAAAGATTTAAGAACTTCATCCAAAAGAGAACTACATAAAAATCGATAGCTTCGAAACTATCCAAAGAGGTATGCCTATAGGGAAAAGGATTAGAAGCAAAAAATAAGGTTTTTGCCCCCCGGTTTCTAAAGGGTATATGGTCGGAACGTCCGCTTTTTCCGTCGGTAAAGGTTACATAATGGCGTCTATTCATTTCTTCCAACATATCGGCACACAATTTCAATAAAGAAATGCTGTTCATACCCTCTCCATCGGAAACCAATATAGCCGGGTTTTTCCACCCTACGGTATCAACACTAACGGCTATACTTTTTTCAATTTCCTCTTGAGGAAGTTTAGAAACAAATCTTTCCGCCCCTTGGAGTCCGTATTCTTCTAAGTCCGTAAATAGGAACCTTATTTTGTAATCCCAATACCGCCTGGTGGTGAAAAGTTTTCCTATAAGCCAGACCAGTAGGCTAACGGATAACCCGTTATCTATAGCTCCCGGAGTATTGGGTTTGGTATCGTAGTGGGCTATTAGATAGAGGGTTGATTCTCCGCTACCTATATCCAGCCATATATTTTCCCCTTTTACCCGTTTCCATTCGGTTTTAGCCCTCAATAAGACCCTATCACCGGTGTGTAAAAATTTCGCTTCAGAAGGATTAATGGCTACAACGGGAAGTAATCCTGCGGAAACTCCGGCGTATATGTCCTCAATATCCTCTTTGAAAACAATAACTCCTTTGGCTCCCTTTTTAGCAAAAAATTTCTCCTTTTTACGGAAAGGTAATTTCCCTTCCTTTACGAGAACTATTTTTCTCCTCAAATCCTTATAGGATATATCCGCAGGTAATCCATAACCTACATAGACAATCTCTCCGCTAACCTCCTTAGATGGGGAGTTGGTATAGGGAAAACCCTTTATAGGAATAGACCCTCTTTCAACTATTCCCTCAACGGGTTTCAAAAGTGTTGTTTCAAAAGTTTGGGTTTTTACATTTCCAAATTCTTTAAGGGCTTCTTTAAAAAATTCCCTAACCTCCAAATGGTGAAAACTTCCGGGAAACCTATTGTGGGCAGAAATAAATTTTGCCAAAGAGAGGACAAAGCGTAAATCTTTTTCCATCAATACACCGGCGTAAGGAGATGTTTGTATTTTTCAACCTTTCCACGGACGGCGTTAAAGAATATCTCCTGCAACTGTTTAGTTATCTCTCCCACCTTACCGGTTCCAATCTTTCTGTTATCCACTTCAACTATAGGTGTAACCTCCGCCGCCGTTCCGGTCATAAATATCTCGTCGGCGATGTATAGCTCGCTGCGTGCGATGGGGCGCTCCACCACCTCAACGCCCATATCCTCCCGTAGTATCCTTATAACAAGGGCACGGGTTATTCCCTCTAAGATGTGTTCGTTAACTCCGGGGGTGGCGACAACGCCGTTTCTGACCACAAAGATATTTTCCCCGCTGCCTTCCGCCACATAACCGTTGGCGTTGAGCATAATAGCCTCATCGTAGCCAGCCATAAGGGCTTCAGTTTTTGCTAAAGCACTATTCACATAGGCGCCGGCTATTTTGTAACGGGAAGGTATCGAATTGTCATCGTTTCTTATCCAAGAGGATACCTTTGCCCTTATCCCCTTTTCGGGGTCGAGATACGCCCCGAAGGGGTAGAGGTATATCGCTATCTCAGGGGTATAGCCCACCAATTTGGGGGTTAGCTTCAAATCCTTAAAGTAAACTATCGGGCGGATATAGATATCTTCCCTCACGCCGCTTTGTTTTAAAAGTTCCTTGGTTATCTCGACCAAGTCCTCGGCGGTATAGGGCAACTCCATAAACATAGCGCGGGCATTTTTTAGAAGTCTTTCGTAATGCTCCTTTCCCGCCAAGATATAGAGCTGCTCCTCATCCTCATTCCAATAGGCACGGATTCCTTCAAAAACCGCCGTCCCGTAGTGGAAGGAATTGGTCTTTATGCTTATCTTTGCCTCCTCTATGGGGACTATCTTGCCCTCAAAAAATGCGAGTTCCCGCTCCACCTCAAACCTCCCAAAGGTTTAATTAAACCAAAGTTTACAAAAACCCCTCGAAAGGCGTCTTCAAATTCTGTTTGCCTAGAAAAGCTTTATCCACAGGCTGTAGAAATTTATCCACAATCCACTTCAACTTACTCTATCAAGGGTTACCCGTAAATTCTTCACACCTTTTATCCACACATATAAAATTTGTGTGGATAAATTACCCCCTTTTTGAGTCTCAATATCAGTTAGAAGCCCTTTTATTTGACATTTATTTCTATTTCAATTTGCTTGACATAAAACACAAATACTTTAAAAACTCGAAGTTTAAAAACCACTAGAGTTTTCAAGAATTTTACGTTTATCCACACATATAAAATTTGTGTGGATAAATTTATCCACAGCTTTTTAACCTTACTGCCACAAGTAAAATAGATGTCAAGTTTTGAGCGTTTATCCACACATATAAAATTTGTGTGGATATCAATTAGACCCGTTTGCCAAACCCTTGGGGGAGTAAAGCGAAATTGACGGGGCAAATAATTTTTGAAAAATGCAAACGTATAAATAATTATTATATATATAGCTAGCTATATATACGTTTAGCTTAATATATTATTAATAATAGGCTGAATGTCAAGTTTTGTTTCGGCTTACTCTCCGTAAGCCGAGCTTTTATCCACACAAATAACAGTTTTGTGGATAAATGAATGTCAAATTTTCGGAAAGTGTTGTGGCTCTAAGGCGAAATTTATCCACATTTTAAACTTGACATCTCCGAAATAACTTGACATTTTAATCTCACTTGAGAGGTTCCGAACCTACTCTCCCAACGGTTTGCGGATTTTATCCACACAAAAGTTCCTTGTGTGGATAAACAAAAACCTCAAAATAGAGAAAATGCTTGATAGAGTAAGCCCAACCTATGTGGATAAAAGTGTGAAATTTTTATCCACACCCCAAAGTGGTTAAAATTTCATTTGTCCACATCCGCGCGGGTTGTAATAAAATCTCTCCCCGTGGAGGTTCTGGACTATCTCATCGACTCCTACGGGAGGTTTAAAAGACTTCTGGTAAAACCCTGCGGGGGAGTAAAGGGGGAAGTTTCCATTTCGGGGGCGAAGAATTCCGCCCTTCCACTCCTGGCGGCTTCCCTTCTCGTGGAAGACCTAACTTTGGAAAACTTTCCCTTCTTGCTCGACACCCTCTACGCGCTCAAAATCCTCAAGCTCCTCGGAAAGGAGGTCGAATTATTTCCCGACCGAAAGAGGGTCAGAATTCACGGCGGTATAACCTCCACAAGGGTGCCTTTGGAATTGGCGTCCCTATTTAGGGGTTCCATTCTCTTTTTGGGGGGACTGCTGGGGGCTGTCGGGAGGGCTACCGTCTCCCCTCCCGGCGGGTGTCCCATAGGGAGCCGTCCCATAGACCAACACCTCAAATTTGTCGAGCACCTGGGCGGGGAGATAGGCTTTGAAGGGGGGTATATTTCGGTAAACCTAAGAGCCCGCGCGAAGCGCGGGGATTTTACCTTTGACCTAATTACCGTCACCGGAACGGAAAACGCGCTTTTGACCCTAGCCGGTATTGAGGGGGAGCATACCTTAAGAAATGTCGCACTCGAGCCGGAGGTTTTGGATTTGGTTAATTTCCTCCGAGAGGTGGGGATAAATGTGGAGACCTACGGGAGGACTATGAAAATAGAGGTTCCCCCAAAGGGGAAATTGAAGAGGAGGCTCACCTATAGGGTTATTCCCGATAGGATTGAAGCCGGCACCTTTTTAGTTTTGGGCGGATTGCTCGGAGAACCTCTAAGGGTTAAAAACTTGAATACCGACCATCTAAGGGTGGTAATTGAAAAACTCACCCAAAGCGGGGTAAGGGTGAATGTTCTTTCACCCTCGGAGGTCGAGGTTTTTAGGGCGGAAGCCTTAAGGGGGATAGATATCGAAACCGCCCCCTATCCGGGGTTTCCCACCGATATGCAGGCGCAGTTTATGGCTATGCTCTCGGTGGCGAGGGGCGATTCGATAATTGTTGAGAGGATTTTCGAAAACCGCTTTAAGCACGCCTACGAATTGCGGAAAATGGGAGCAAATATCGCCGTAGAGGGAAATACCGCACTTGTTAGAGGGGTTGAGGGTTTAAAAGGGGCTAGGTTGAAGGCAACCGACCTGCGCGCCTCCGCCTCGCTCGTGATAGCCGGATTAATCGCTAAAGGGGAAACGGTTATTGAAAATATCGGACACCTCCTTAGGGGATACGAAGGTATGGATAAAAAACTCCGAGGGTTAGGGTGTGAGGTTGAACTCGTTTAGTGTATCCTAACTTTATAGTTTCCCATTTCGGGATTTTAAAGGAACTTTTCGACCGTCAGGTGGAGTATCAAAAGACCCTAGACCCCTCTTTTTCAACGAATTCCTTAAGAAGCAAAAGCCCTTTATAACGATGGTTACCTGTTCCGACTCTAGGGTTCAACCGGAGGTTTTCGGGATTAACCCGATAAACAACATCTTTTCGGTGAGAAATATCGGAAATCAGATAATCAACTCCCTCGGTTCGGTCGATTACGGGGTAAACCACCTAAAGACGCCGCTTTTGATAATCTTGGGACACGTTAGGTGTGGGGCTATTACATCCGCCCTTCAGGGGTATGAAAACGAAACCTTTGCCACCATAAGGGAGCTCAACAACCTCTGTTTCCCCATAGGGGAGGTTAGAAAGAAGAGCTTTAAACGTTTCCACGATATGGTCGAGGAAGCTGTTTTGGAAAACATCCACTATCAGGTCGATTTGGCTCTGAAGAGATACCGCCAAAGGGTTGAAAGTGGGGAGTTAACCGTCGTCGGTGCCTTATACGACTTTGCCAACCTCTACGGGAAAGGGAAGGGAAGGGTTTTAATCGTTAACCTAAACGGGTTTAAGAGCAAAGAGGAAATCCTCCAAAGGGTTAAAGAAGAGGAAAAAGACCTTTGGTGGGAATTTTTGGACGAGTTTTTTGTCTCTAAGGGGTGGGAAGAGAAATAAGTAAGCCCCTTTAGGGGTGATTTCTGGAAAACCTGTATCCGGATAGAGGTTGGAAGGAACTATTTCACTCTAAGGGGTAAAAAGCTATAGGAAAAACCGCAAAGGGGGGAATTATTTAATTACCCCTCCCACTTTTTGAATAGAAGCGAAGCGTTTGTTCCACCGAAACCGAAAGAGTTTTTGAGCGCGTATCTAACCTCTTTTTTGACCGCCTTATTGGGGGTGTAGTCGAGGTCGCATTCGGGGTCGGGGTATTCGTAGTTTATGGTGGGGGGAATTATTCCTTCTTTTACCGTTAAAACGGTTGCAACAGCCTCCACACCGCCGGCTGCTCCGAGCAGGTGTCCTATCATCGACTTGTTGGAGGAGATTTTTAGCTTGTAGGCGTGGTCGCCGAAGACCTTTTTAATAGCCTTGGTTTCCGTTTTGTCGTTTAGAGGCGTGGACGTCCCGTGGGCGTTGATGTAGTCGACCTCTTCGGGGGAAATACCGGCGTCCTCTATAGCCATTCTCATGCAGGCGGCGGGACCTTCGGCACTCTCGTCGGGGGCGGTGATGTGGTAGGCGTCGTCGGTTGCGCCATAACCGACCAGCTCGGCGTAAATCGGGGCGCTCCTCCTAAGGGCGTGTTCGAGCTCCTCCAACACCAAAATGCCGGCTCCCTCACCCATTACAAAGCCGTCCCTCTTTGCGTCGAAGGGGCGGGAAGCCTTTTGAGGTTCGTCGTTTCTAGTCGAGAGCGCCCTCATAACGGCAAAGCCGGCAACCCCGAGGGGGGTAATTGCCGCCTCCGCCCCGCCGGCGATAGCCACATCTATCATCCCATTCTGAATAAGCTTGTAGGCGTCCCCTATGGAGTGGGTTCCCGTGGCGCAGGCGGAGACAACGCAGTAGTTAACCCCTTTAAATCCAAACTTTATCGCCGTGAGACCGGCAATCATATTGGAAATCCCGTAGGGGATAAAGAAGGGTGACACCCTTTTGGGACCCCTCTTTTTCAAAACCTCGTGTTGGTCTTCTATATCCTTCAGTCCACCTATACCGCTACCTATAATTACCCCAACCCTCGATTTGTCTATATCCGCTTTGTCCAGACCGCTGTCGGTAATGGCTTGGATAGCCGCCGCAACGCCGAATTGAATATAGCGGCTTACCCTCTTAGCCTCCTTTTTGTCGAAGTAGAGCAAGGGGTCGAAATCTTTAACCTCGCCCGCAATTTTGGAGGGTAGGTCGGGATACTCGTCGACGTTGAAGTTGACCTTAATCCTATCTATACCGGGAACGCCGCTGACCAGGTTTTCCCAAAAGGTTTTAACATCGTTTCCTATAGGGGTGACCGCTCCCAAACCGGTTACGACGACCCTACGCTTTTTGTTTCCCATACAACCAACCTCAGAAGGGTTTTAAGAAGGGGGAAAAGCCTTCAAAAGGAAAGGATTATAATTTGAGGAAACCTTTAAAGGGAAGAAAATTAAGCCTGACCCAACTTCTGTTTGATGTAGTTAATCGCGTCACCGACGGTTTTAATCTTTTCGGCGTCCTCTTCGGGGATTTCTATACCGAACTCCTCTTCGAGAGCCATAACG
>JALVTI010000137.1 GCA_027035985.1 Aquificales bacterium
ATATAAATATTTTTGTTTATGATAAATATATTGAATGGGATTGCATTTGAAAAATATAAATATGAAACTAAGTTTTTTTTGCGCCTTATAAGTCCAAATTTTGGATTAATTAGATTTATTTTGTTAATTTTCCTTGTGGAAGGAAATCCTGATTGAAAAAATCTATTTTGGAAAAAATTGTTTTTTAATGGATTGGTTTTAATGTTTATTAAAAATGTAATTTTTTCCTTTTCATTTTGAAGTAAGTTTAGGTTTTGTAAAGATTTCAGTAAAAATTTATGAAAGGTAGATTTATTAGAAGAATTACCTTGAAGGTTTAGTTTTTGCAAAACTAAAAAAGGTAGGTTATTGATTGGTCTCACAATAATCTTAATTATAAAAATTTTCATCCATTTTTCGAAGCATGTAAAAAACTGTTTCCAGGGTTTCGATTATTTCATTTAAAACATAGGATAATTCCTCAGTATCTAAGGAATCTATATCTGGACTATTTAAAACTTTCAGTATTTGCTCTATTTTAGAGGAAACAGGTTCAAAAAACACAGTAATATTATCTAAGAATAGTGGATAAGAACTTTCTACTCTTTTATAAAAGTGAAAAATAGTCTGCAGTATATTATAGGATACATTTAAAATTTCTTTTTTCAACTTTACATCTACTTGGTTTTTGCTTAAGGTTTCTAGTAATTGAGCATTTTCATTAAGAATGAACAAACTTTGTTTTAATAATCTTTCAATGCTTTCCGTGGATTGAAGAGAATCTACACCTCTAATAGAGTTTTGAAAATTAAATAAATCCTCTTTTAGTTTATTTAGTAGGAAACCGATGAAAAGAAAATCATCTTGAAGCATTGTAAATAATTTAATTTATTTCTAAAGTATTTAAATACTCTTTTAGTTTTTTTAAATCTGCTTCAAATGTTTTTGCCTCCCGCATGTTTCGTAGTATATATGCGGGGTGATACGTTAAAAAAAGTTTAGTTTTAGGGAAAAGAGGATTTGGATAAAATTGTCCTCTCATTCTGGTTATTTTTACATTCTTTCCTAGAAAAGCTTCTGCAGCGGTGGCTCCTAAGCAGCAAATCACTTTTGGTTGAACTATTTCTACTTCTTTCTTGAGGAAGACATTTAAACAAGTTTGCATCTCTTTAGGGGTAGGTTTACGATTTCCAGGAGGACGGCATTTACAAACATTTGTTATATATATAGAATTTCGGTTTAAGCCTATTTTTTCTAATACTTTGTTTAAGTATTGACCAGCTCTTCCAACAAAAGGTTTGCCTTGTTTATCTTCCTCTTCTCCGGGAGCTTCTCCAACAAACATAACTTTACTATTGGGATTGCCATCAAAGAACACTATTTGGGAGCGGCTTTTACATAATTCACATTTGCAACAATTCTTGTTTTTTTCGTAAAGTTCCTTTAAGAGGAAAAGTTTATTTTTACTTTTATCTTCCAATGGAGAAGTTGGTTGTTCTTTACTTGATTGTTTGGGGTAATTATTTCCCTCTGTTGGGAAATTGGAAGATGGTACATCCAAAGAAGAATAAAACTCTTCAAAACCTAGTTCCCTTAAAAGTTCAAGAGTAGCTTTTAACCTTTTTTCCATTTTAAGTGTTATAATAGGAAATCCTTGGATATTAACAATAAAGCAGGAGGTAGAAAATGGCACTTCCTAAGGATACGGTTGAAAAGATTGTAAAGGAATATCAAAGACACGATAAAGATACCGGCTCCCCTGAAGTTCAAATAGCAATATTGACCGAAAAAATTAATCGCCTTACCGAACACATGAAAAAACATAAAAAAGACCTTCACTCGAGAAGGGGCTTGATAGCTATGGTTAATAAAAGAAGGAGGCTTTTAGAGTATCTCAAAGAAACCGATTACAACAAATATGTAGAAATAGTTAAAAAGCTTGGTATTAGGGTTACCAAAACCACAGTTTAAAAAATTTTTTGTTTTTTATATTTTTAATTTTCAAACCTTAAAATTTCCAATTAATGTCGGAAAAGATTACAGACTCCTCCATTTTAGCGGAAGTTGATAAAGGAGCTATTATTCTCGCATTAACTCCTCCGGATTTAGCGGCGGAAATAGTCGCATCGTTAACACCTTTGGAATTGCGAAGGCTCATAACCGCTTTTCAAAAAATTCAAAATATCGATAAAGAAGTTATCGATAAAGTTATAAAAGAATTTGTAGCGCAATATGAGACCCTTAAAGAATTTCCTCCTATAGAACCCGAAGAATTTCTTCAAAAGATTATGGAAAAGGTTCCTCCCAATGTAAGGGAAATATTGGAAACGATTTTAACCCAACCGGAGATAAAAATAAAACTGCAGCAGTTAGAAGCTTTAAGCCCAAAACAACTTGCTACCCTTTTGAGGAAGGAGCATCCCCAAATTATTGCGGTTATTTTGGCACTTTTAACACCTTCTAAAGTGGCAAAAGTTATTAAAGAATTTCCTCCTGAACTAAGAATAGAAGTTATCAAGCGTATGGCAACTATTGAAAGTATATCTGCAGACCGTATAAAGGTAATAGCCGAAAACTTTCTAAAAGAAATGAAAGAATTTGTGGGGGAAGAAATAAAAATAGATGGTACTAAACAAGCCGCTAATATATTAACTTCTCTCGATAAATATACATCGGAGGAAATACTTTCCTATATTGAAAGTGAGAATCCCGAACTTGCGGAAAAAATCCGAGACCGGATGTTTACCTTTGAAGATATCGCTAAATTGGATGATAAAGCTATTCTTGAAATACTAAAAACGGTCGATAAGCAGACTCTTGCTTTGGCTCTTAAGGATGCTCCTAAAGAAATTCTCGATAAGTTTCTCAAAAATATGTCCAAGAGGGCGGCTCAAATCTTTCTTGAAGACATGGAAGCTATGGGAAAAGTCCGCCGCTCAGAAATACTTCGTGCACGTCGTCAGATTGTGAAAATTGTAAAACGCTTGATAGAGCAGGGTATTATTGCCTACGGAGAAGAAGAGGGTGAAGAAGAAGAATGATTTCCCCGAAGGGGCGTCTTTCTTAAATTAACTTGTTGAAAATGAGTTCTATACTTGAAATCCTTTCTCTAAAACCCTTTGCAGTTGTCGGACACCGCGGTGCAAAAGGTGAATGCGCTGAAAATACCCTTTCCTGCTTGAACTACGCCCTGGAGGTCGGCGCAGACGTAGTCGAGGTTGACGTAAGGGAAACAAAGGACGGAAAGCTTATCATCCTCCACGACGAAATCTTCGAGAGGGTTGCGGGGGTAAATCTCTCACCCAAAGGTTTGACTTACGACGAAATAAGGGAACGCATAAGGGTGTTTGGAGAGTATAGCGTTCCAACCCTCGAAGAGGTTCTCGATTTGGTAAAAGACCGGGCGGGGTTGTTTGTTGAGATTAAGGAACCTCCAACGGTGGAAAAAGTCGTCCGTACCTTGGAAAGTTTTGGTTTAACCCATACCGTTGCGGTTATCTCCTTTTACGAAGAAGCCCTTAAAGGGGTAAGGGAATTAAATCCCAACCTTGTAACGGGATACATATACGTTAAACCCCAAAATGCGATAATTACGGCTAAAAGGGTTGGGGCGAAAATAATCCTCCCCAGATATCCGCTCGCCACTTCCAAGGCGGTGGCTTTCGCTCACAGATTAAAGCTCAAAGTTGTCCCCTGGGTGGTGAACGACGATAAAACCCTCGAAAGGGTTCTAAAGGCAGACTCCGACGGGATAGCGACCGATTATCCCTCTTGGTTGGTAAAGAGAAGGGAGGAACTGCTAAAGGAGGGACTTTAATTCCTCCACCAATTTGGGAAGTATTTCGGTAGCCGAACTCTTTAGGAAGTAATCCGCCAGAGGGGTGAGGGGTGTTTCCTCCGTATTCACCTCTATCAGCAAACCTCCCCGCTTTTTGCAGACTTCGGGTAGGTAGGCGGCGGGGTAGACTACCGCCGAAGTGCCCACGGAAAGGCACACCTTAGAGTTCTCCGCTATTTGGAACGCCTTTTCCAGAGCCTCTTGGGGGAGACTTTCACCGAACCAAACCACTCCGGGTCCCACTATTCCGCCACAACCCCTGCATCGGGGTAGGTCTTCGTAGGTTAACCCCTCGAGGATTCTCTCCCTAAATTCCTCCTCCGAGAGGTTTTTCAAAAATTCCCTATCCGCTAAGGGGAAGAGTTTTTTAAATTCCTCATAGAGGTAGTATTGACCGCAATAGCGGCATTTGCCGTCCCATATGTGCCCGTGAAGCTCTATAAACCGCTTTTGACCCGCTACGCGGTGCAATCCGTCCACATTTTGGGTTATATGCCAAAATTGGGGTAGCAAATTTTCCAACTCCACGAAGGCGAAATGGGCGGGGTTGGGCTTGGCTTTCGCTATAAGGTGCATTCTCCACAGATACCACTTCCACACCTTTAGGGGGTCTTCCTTGAAAGCTTCAAAAGTTGCCAGTTCCCTTGGGTCGTATTTGTTCCAAAGCCCGTCCTTTCCCCTAAAGGTGGGTATGCCGCTGGCGGCGGAAAGACCGGCTCCCGAGAGGGTGAATATAGTATCTTCTTTATTGGCTTTAATAATAGAGACTATTGTGGTTAATGACATAGTTAATTAGTATGAAATTCCGACGGGTTAAGCCAAATGATATTTGGGATATTTTAGAGATATCTAATGATTTCATAGTTAGAAAATTTTCTATAAATCGGCGAAATATTACTAGAGAGGAACATAAAAAATGGTTTGGGAATATAGATAAAACTTTGTTTTTTGTAATAGAAGTTGAGAATAAAGTGGTTGGACAGGTAAGATTTTCCCGAAAAGGGGGAAATATTTTTGAGGTTTCAATAAGTATTCATCCCAAATACAGAAGTAAAGGATTAGGAAAATTAATTTTGTTAAAAGGATTAAAGCAATTATTTTTACGCTATCCTAAAGCTAGAATTTTGGCTAGGGTATTTATTAATAATCAGGCTTCTATAAATTTATTTAAAAAGTTTAATTTTAGAAGTATTGGGTTTGATAAAGGGATGTATATTTTTTTATACCGGAGAAATTAATATTTAGCTTCATCTATTACCTATACTGAAAAAAGATATAACAGAAATTCAAAATAGGAATTAATGTTTTATTCTGCAAT
>JALVTI010000138.1 GCA_027035985.1 Aquificales bacterium
AAGGTCATCGAAAAGGACAACGTGGTCGACGAACTCTACCACTCGGTCGAGAGGGAACTTATAACCTACGTCCTCGAAGACCCCAAGGAATACCTGAAGGAAATATTTCCCCTGCTATTCATAGCGCGCCACTTCGAACGTATGGGCGACCACGCCGAAAATATAGCGGAATTCACCTTCTACACCTCCGAAGGTGAATGGGTTAGGCACTCCCACCTTTTGGAGAGGGAAGAAAACAAAACCCCCGAAGGGGAAGAAAACGATTAACCTTCCCCGACTAGTTCCTTCAACTTCTTAAGGGGATTTTCGCTCCTCATAAGGGAGGTTCCTATCAGAAAGGCGTCGGCTCCCGCCTTAAGCAGGCGTTCTATATCTTTTCGCGTCTCTATCCCGCTTTCGGCAACGGCGCACCTCACCCCCGCCTCCTTTAGGAGGGGTAAGACCCTTTCTGAAACCGAAAGGTCGACCTCCAAAGTCTCCAGATTCCTGTTGTTAACCCCCACAAGGGTTTGGTAATGCTTCAAGACCTTTTCGAGTTCAACCTCTTCGAAGACCTCCACGAGGGGTAGAAGTCCCAACCCCAGGGCGGTATCCACGAAATCCCTCAGTTGGTATTCGTCCAATATGCGGGCTATGAGCAAGACCATGTCGGCGCCAAAAGCCCTCGCCTCCCATATCTCCAGTTCGTGAACTATAAAGTCCTTCCTAAGGAGGGGTAGGTCGACCGCACCACGCACCCTTTGGAGGAATTCCAGGGAACCCTTGAAGTAGTTTTCCTCCGTGAGGACGGAAATAGCGCAAGCCTCCCCCTTTTGGTAGAGTTTTGCAACCTCAACGAGGTCGACCTCTTTTATGGTTCCCTCGGAGGGGGAAGCCTGCTTTATCTCCGCTATTATGCGGATTTGTTTTTTATCGCAACATTTGAGGAAATCCCTTATCTCACCCCTCCCTTCGGCGAGTTCCTTTACCACCCTCCTGTAGTCGGGGTCGGAAACCTTTTTCTCCAACTTGGGGAGTTTATCGGAGACGATTTTTTCCAGAACCGACATAGGGAATGGATATTAAGGGAGACCTTAAAAAGGGGAATTCAAACCCCTTTCCCCTTTGGGTGGAAGGGTTAAAGCTATAACCTTGTATGGTCGTAAAGAGGGCAAAAATCTCCCTTAAGGGTTTGGTTCAAGGGGTCGGTTTTAGACCTTTTGTGTATAGATTGGCAAAGGAACTAAACCTAAAGGGTTACGTTCTAAACGACGGAAGGGGCGTCCTCATAGAGATCGAAGGCGATGCGGAAAATATAGCAACCTTTTTAAAGCGGCTCCACACCGACAAGCCCCCCGCCGCCCGGATACTGTCGCAGGAACTCAAATTTCTATCCCCGAAGGGCTATAAGGATTTTGAGATAAGAAAATCGCAAAAGACCGCCGAAACGGAAGTTTTGGTTCTCCCCGATTTGGCTACCTGCGAGGACTGCTTAAGGGAACTGTTCGACCCCGCCGATAGGCGCTACAAATACCCCTTTATAAACTGCACCAACTGCGGACCCCGATTTACCATTATCGAGCGCCTCCCCTACGACCGCCCCAACACCACGATGAAGAAATTCCAAATGTGCGAGGAGTGCTACAGGGAATACACGGACCCCAAAAATAGGCGATTCCACGCCCAGCCAAACGCCTGCCCCAAGTGCGGTCCCAAGCTCTACTATTGGGAAAGGGGAGAGATAACCGCCGAAGGGAACGAGGCATTCGAAAAACTCGTGGAGGAACTAAAAAAGGGAAAAATCCTTGCGGTGAAGGGTATAGGCGGATTTCATCTAATGTGCGACGCGACAAACGAGAAGGTAGTCTCCCTTTTGAGGGAGAGGAAGAGGAGAAAGGAAAAACCCTTTGCGGTTATGTTTAGGGACTTAAACCAATTGGAGGAATACACCAATCCAACCGAACTCGAGAGGGCTCTCTTAATCTCCCCCGAAAGACCTATAGTGTTGGTCGAAAAGAGGAGGGAGCTCGCCCCTTCGGTGGCGCCGGGTCTAAAGAGGGTTGGGGCGTTTTTACCCTACTCGCCCCTTCACCACATGATATTGGAGGCGGTAGACTTTCCGGTCGTAGCCACTTCGGGGAACCTCTCGGAGGAGCCCATCGTCAAGGATAACGACGAGGCTACTAAGCGCCTATCGGAATTGGCGGACGCAATAGTTTTACACGACAGGGATATAGCCCGTCGCTGCGACGACGGGGTTGTCAAGGTGGTGGGAGGTGTGCCCACCTACATAAGGCGCTCCCGGGGTGCAACGCCCCTACCCATTTTGCTCCCCTTTGGGTTGAAGAGAAAGGTTTTAGCCGTCGGGGGGATGCTTAAAAACACCTTCGCCCTCGGTTGGGATAATAGAGTTATTCCAAGCCAACACATAGGGGATATAGAAAACCTTTCCACCTTGAGGAGTTTCGACGAAGCGGTTAGAGACCTTTTAAGGCTTTTCGAATTCGAGCCGGAGGCGATTGTTTGCGACCTGCATCCGCGCTACGAGACCACCCGTTGGGCTGAAGAGTTCGCTAAGGAGCGGGGTATTCCCCTTATAAAGGTTCAACACCACTACGCACACATTTTGTCGGTTATGGCGGACAGCGGACTCCCCGAAGGGGAAGAGGTTTTGGGTGTGGCATGGGACGGAACAGGCTACGGATTGGACGGCACGGTCTGGGGCGGGGAGTTTTTAAGGGCTAATTACCAAACCTTTGAGAGGCTCTTTTACTTCAAATCCTTCCGCCTCATAGGGGGTGAAAAGGCTGTTAAGGAACCCTCAAGGGTTGCCATATCAATCCTTTTTGACCTCTTTGGCGAAAATGCTCTAAAGCTCGACCTCCCGACGGTTAAATACTTCAAACCCTTCGAGAGGGAACTTCTATTCAAAGCCCACCAAAAGGGGATAAACTCCCCCTTAACCTCCTCCGCGGGGAGGCTCTTTGATGCGGTAGCCTCCCTTTTAGGTATAAGGCAAAAACTCTCCTTCGAGGGTCAGGCGGCTATGATGGTGGAGGATTTGTTCGACCCCTCGGCGGGGGACTTTTATCCCTTTACCGTTAAGGGGAGGGAAATAGACCTATCGGAAACCTTTTGGGGGGTTATCGAAGATAGGAACAACCCCTCTTTGGCGGCGAGCCGTTTTATAAATACCCTCGCAAGGGTCGTTTTGGAAATAGCAAAAAGTGTTGGCATGGAAAAGGTTGCCCTCTCGGGTGGGGTATTTCAAAACGACCCCCTTGTGGGGAGGATAAAGGAATACCTCAAAAGGGAGGGTTTCGAGGTTTTGACTCACTCGCAGGTCTCCCCCAACGACAGCGGTCTATCCCTCGGGCAGGCGGTCTACGGCGGGCTTTGGGAAAGCATTTAAGGTTTGCGCTTTGCAGAATTAACTTTGCCTTACCCTATCATAAACTTTTGGTATAGGGAGGGAAAAAGCGAATGAAGATATTGCTCGTAACCTTTGACAAAGAAATGGAAAAAAAGGTCCGAGAACTTCTCAAGGATCATCAGATAATCACCGCCAAAAATGGTGAGGAAGCCTTGTTATTAAATATAGCCAACGATGTTGATGTTGTCATATACGACGCCCTTGCAGGTGGTATAGCCGAAGACGACATAAATAAACTCTACGAGGAAGGTTTCAATAATGTTCCCTTCATCATACTAATGGACGACCTATTCCCTATAGACCCGGAAAACATTAAACCCAAACTGAAAAAGATTATTTCCCGTGAGGTAGAGGTTGATAAATTGCCCGAACTGGTTCAAGAGGTAGCGGGTCAAAAAGCGGAAACAAAAAAAGAAGAGGAAACCACTTCCGCCGAAACTACGCCGGCGGAAACACACCCCGAACCCGTTGCCCAGGAGGCGGCACCCCAACCTGCCGAACAAAAAACCCAAGAGGAAATCGCGTGGGATGCTCTTGTTGAAACAACTTCCGAACCGACAGCCGAAACCCAACCTCAAACCACCGCTCAAGAGCAACCTCAAGAGGTTAAACAAGAAACACCGGTTCCTGCGGAAACTACAACTTCGGAAGCTTCCACTCCTACCGGTGAAATATCTTTAAACAAGCAATGTCTTTTGGTTTCCTTCGATATGCCGTTGGTTGAAAAGATTGAAAAACTTATCGGGGATAAATGCGACCTTCACATAGCGAGAAGCGCCAAACAGGCGCTGCAAAAATATGAAGGAAAACCCTTCGATATCATAATCTTCGATACCATTTCGGGTGTATTTGCAGAAAAAGGTATTAAAGACCTCTACGAAAAGGGAGGATACAAAGACAGCCTCTACGTGTTGCTTCTAGACGAATTCCTTCCTTTGGATGTGGACAAATTACCCGTTCAAAACCTCAGAACTATTAAAAGGGAAAGTGAACTCGAACTTCTGCCCGAAATAGTGGAAAGCGCACCCCATATTACCTTTGGACAAGTTGTCGAAAGCGCCACCAAACAAATTGAAGAAACTCCCCAAACGGAGGCAAAAGAAGAACAACCCCAAAAGGTGGAAACTTCTCAAACTCCTGTAGAGGAAAAGAAAAAAGAAGAACCTCAAAAGGTAGAAACTCCTACCCCTACGCCTACATCCCAACCCGCCGCCCAGCCTGCGGCTCAACCTACCCCTGTTGCTCAACCTACGGTTGCTATATCCGAAGAACTACTTGAAAAAATCGTTGAGCAAAAAATTAATGAAAAGGTAATTCCCCTTATAGAAGAGTTGATACGCTCCAAGTTAAGTGAAATTTATATAAAAGCTATCGCAAGGGAAATTTTAGAACCTCAAATAGATGAATCCCTAATTAGGGACATTATTAGGGAAATAGCCGAACCCATAGTTAGGGAAACTCTGGAAGAACTACTCACCCAATAGAAGTAAAACATAGACCTTCCTTTTTCCATTTCTATCCTTATTCCACTTAATGGCTAAAAAAAGGGCGGTAGCCCTCTTTTCGGGTGGATTGGACAGCATC
>JALVTI010000139.1 GCA_027035985.1 Aquificales bacterium
TTGTGGGGACTATGGAACTTTCCTTTACCCCCTTTCAGAGGGATTTTATAAATAGCGGTTTTCCTCTTAGCATTTGCTATTCCCTCCTTTTGGCGCTAGCTTCAGAAAGTTGCTGTTAGGCGGGCTTTTGGCTTTTTCAGTTTCTACCTTTGCCGGCGGTCATTCGGGTGGAAAGGCGGTTCACTAGGGCTACGAGGGAGATATCGCCCCCCAATATTGGGGTGACCTCTCCCCCGCCTTTATTATGTGTAAGATAGGAAAGAACCAATCGCCGATAGATATCTCCAAGGAGGGGTTAACAAAAGCTTGTTTGCAACCTTTGGAGGTTAATTACTCCGCCGATGCAAAGGTATTTTTAAACAACGGACACACCATAAAGGTGGAAACGGCGGGTGAGAGTTATATCGTCCTCGACGGGAGGAAATTCTATTTGAGGCAGTTCCACTTCCATACCCCAAGCGAACACACAATTGACGGAAAACACTACCCTATGGAGGTTCACTTCGTCCATACCGACCGCTACGGGAATATAGCGGTTGTAGGCGTCCTCTTTAAGGTCGGAAAGAGAAATCCCGCCCTCGATAGGTTAATTCCCTATATGCCCTACAAGGTTGGGGAGAAAAATTACCTCCCGCTGAAGTTTAATCCGGTATATCTATTTCCCCAAAATAGGGATTACTACCGCTACAGCGGGTCTTTAACCACCCCGCCCTACTCGGAGGGGGTTAGGTGGGTCGTATTTAAAACATCCGTCGAGCTGTCGGAGGAGCAGTTAAAGGCTTTTGAAACCGCTATAGGTGTGAAGAACAACCGCCCCGTCCAACCGCTCAACGCGAGGAGGATACTCTATTAATCCCCTTTTTGGTCGCCTTTTTCTTCCTACCTTTAATGGGTATGGAAAATCCCGCCCTTTACTACCACAAGAGGACTAAACACTACCCCTGGAGGTATGCGAGGTATCTGGGTTACCTCGATTGGGAAACCCAACCGAATCCCTTCCGCTTTTGGGAGGGTGCGGAGGTTGTAAGGCTACCTCTGTTGGAAGACCCTTCCCACCCGCCTTTGGCGCTCTACGACTTTTCCCTCGTAGGGGAGGAACCCTTTACTTTGGAAAACCTTTCGAAGTTTCTCGAATTGGCTCTCGGACTTTCGGCTATCAAATCGGCGGGGGGAAGCACCTGGGCGGTCAGAATGAACCCCTCCAGCGGCAACCTCCACCCGACCGAGTACTACCTGATACTGCCCGATGTGGCGGGTTTGAGGGGGGGCTTTCACTACAACCCGTTTCTGCACGCTTTGGAGAAGATAAGGGATATCCCCGCGCCTCTGGCGCGGGCTATTAGGGAACACTTCAAAACGGAGGGCTTTATCGCCGTTTTGACCTCCATTCCCTGGCGTGAGAGCTGGAAGTACGGCGAAAGGGCGCTCCGCTACTGCCTCCTCGATACGGGACACGCAATTGGGACTTTGCGCTTTTCGGCAAACCTAAAGGGGTGGAGGGTAAAGTGGCTCTCCGCCTTGGGTGACGGAGACCTAAAGACCCTTTTGGGGTTCGATAAGGTTGAGTTCCCCGAAGGGGAGGAGGAATTTCCCGAACTTGCGATGTTCGTCTTTCCGAAATCGATCCCCGATGTGGAGAGGGATATCCCGCCCCAAATTGTGGAGGCGTTTAAGGAACTTCCTTTCTACGGAAAACCGAACGTCCTAAGCCCCGACAGGGTGATATGGGAAGTTGTTTATTCCACCGCAAAGGCGATAGAGAAGCCCAGAACTCCCCCCTTGAGGTTTTCCTACGGCGACAGACCCCTGAGGGTGGAGGTTCCCTACAAACTCCGTTCGGCGGAAGAGATTATCCGAATCCGTCGGAGCGGACACATATACGACCCCAATGTGTGGATAGATAAAGCAGTTTTCCTCCAAATGTTGGACAGGACATTGCCGAGGGATAGCTTTTCGCCCTTCGATGTTGAAATTTCCCCCACCTTTATAAGTTTGGTCTTATTCGTCCACCGCGTTAGGGGTCTTCCAAAAGGGCTTTACACCTATATAAGGAATAAAAGGCATTTAGACCTCTTTAAGGAGCGCTTTAAGAGGAATTTCCTCTGGGAGGAGGTGGAGGAGAACCTATACCTCCTTGCGGAGGGGGATACGACCGATATTGCGGCGTATCTATCGTGCATGCAAGAGATTGCGGGAAATAGCGCCTTTGCGGTGGCTATGCTATCCGAGTTCGAACCGGTGGTTTCCAAAGCACCCTGGCTTTATAGAAATATCCACTGGGAGGCAGGTTTAATCGGGCAGGTGCTCTACCTGGAGGCTACCGGCTACGGAATAAAGGGAACGGGCATAGGGTGCTTTTTCGACGATCTAACCCACGAGGTGTTGGGGTTGGCAAAGATACGCAAGGGGGTGATGTCGAACCTTTTAGAACCGGAGGTGGAGGTCGACAGAAGCCTGCAGGTGGTCTACCACTTTACGGTAGGGGGTGCCTACGAAGACCCACGCATTCAAACGATTCCGCCCTATAGCCACTTGGAAAATCTTTGAAATATAAAAGAAGTAGCCCGCGCTTCGCGCGGGGATTTTTATTTCTCCAAAATCTCCGCCACCCTTTCCACCGCCCAGCTTACACTTCTGACGCCGACGGCGAAGGACTTGGGTTTGACCACAAAGCCGTTTTTAGTTTTGAAGATGCCCAAAAATAGGTGTTGATAAAAACCCTCCTCCCCCACGTAGAGTTCGACCAGGTCTATATCCTCCGAGCGGTAGGTGTGTTCGACCTTTAAAAAATAACCCCTTTGGGGGTCTTTTAACTCCATACCCCTCTTTAGGTTTTCGATGTTGCACCTATCCAGGCGGAGTGCCCTCAACTTTTCCACCTCCCTGTCGGTTATATCGGTCGGGTCTTTTACCTTTACAAGGAGCAGTTTAAGGGGTTTCCTACCCTCCCTTAGGGCTTTCTGCTCGTATTTGGTCGTCGGAAGGTCTATGTCGAAATCTTTCCTTACCTCAAAGAGGTCTTTTATGGGTTCGAGTTGCTCGAGGATATATTCGTAGTAGTCCGCTATATCGGTTCTTATGTAAACCCTTCCGCCGTGGCGGAGTTTGAGGGCTACCCACTTGAGGAATGAGGTTTTTAAAAGCCTCCTTTTGATGTCTCTCTTTTTGAAAAAGGGGTCGGGGTAGTTGAAGAAAAAAGCCTCCACCTGATGGGGTTTTAAAAGATACTCCACAAAGAGGTTGGCGTCGAGGTTGAACACGTAGAGGTTGTTTAATTTCCTTTGCCTGCACTTGTGGATTAGAGCCCTCACCCCCGGGTGCCACTTGTCAACCGCGAGCACCGGGCGGTCGGAAAACCTTTCGGCGAGCCAGAGGGTGAAATCCCCATTCCCGAAACCTATCTCCACGAGCGGGTTTTCGAAATCGAGCTTTTCCTCTATAGGTTTTGAGGTGTCCCAAAAGCAGGGTTTGAACTCTCCCATTCCCTCAAGAGGAGGGTAATTATAGGAACGCTTTGGGGAAAGGGAAAACGGATAACCCAAAAGGGGGAAATTACTTGATGAGTTCCCTAAGCTGTTTTGCGGGTTTGAAGTGAACCACTTTACGTGCGGGAATGGTTATGATTTCCCCGGTTCTGGGGTTGCGACCCTTCCTAGCCGCCCTCTCCTTCACCTGGAAGATACCGAACCCGGGTATGGCGATTTTTTCACCCTTTTGGAGGGCGTCGACGATAACCTCGATAAAGGCTTTGAGACACCTGTCGGCTTGCTTTTTGGAAACGCCAGCCTTTTCGGCCGCCCTTGCGATGAGTTCCGCTTTGGTCATCTCCCTAAACCTCCCAAGTATTAAGTTAGTTCTTAGCTTTTATATTTCCCCACTTTTGGAAAAAATGCAAGCAAAAAGAACGAGTGATTAAGCGGTTATCTCGACACTTTCGCCGGGGTTAACAATTATCACTTGTGTTTCGGAACAGCATTCTGCCACGGCTTGGGCGAACACTTCGGGGTTTGCCTCTATGGGGGGCCAAGTGTTGTAGTGCATGGGAATGGCAACCTTGGGTTTTACCAGCTCGACCGCTTTAACCGCTTCGGGTATACCCATGGTAAAGAGGCTTCCTATGGGTAGGAGCATAACGTCCGGTTTGTAGAGCTCGCCTATGAGAGCCATATCTCCGAAGAGGGCTGTGTCGCCGGTGTGGTAGACCCTAACGCCGTCGAGTTCCACAACCACGCCGGCGGGGTTTCCGAGATATATCGTTTCGCCGTTTTCCTTTATCAGGGAACTGGAGTGAACGGCGGGGGTGTAAACCATCTTTACGCCTCCGACCTCAAACCAACCGCCGATATTGCACCCGACGGTGTTGGTTGCCCCGTTTATCCTGAGGTATTCGGCTACCTCGAAGACGCCCACAACGGGTATACCCCTTTTGCCGAAATCAAGGGCGTTTTCGATGTGGTCGAAGTGTCCGTGGGTGATTACGACCAAATCGACTTTGTCGAGGAGGCTTTCGACGGTGATACCCGCCGCCTGCGCCTGGGGGTTGGAGGTTATAAAGGGATCTATAAGCACATTTTTGTAACCTTCGAGCAACCAAGTCGCGTGTCCGATAAACGTCAACCTCATAGGATTAAAAGTTAATTGACACTCCCGAATGTGTAAACTCCAAGTTTATGCGACTTTTAAAGGTTTTGCTCCTACTTCTACCCCTAATTGGGTGGTCTATCAAACTCCAACCCAACCACAGGTATATCTGTTATGTGGCTAAGGTCTCCGACGGGGATACGATTAAGTGCAGGTTCCCCTACCCGGTGTCGGAAAGGGTGGAAACCTATCCCGTTAGGTTAATCGGCATAGACACGCCCGAAACCGGTGTGAGGAAGAAAAACACCGGCAAACAGGCGAGGGAGATGGAGGAAATCGCCGAGGATTACTACCGCAAGAGGGTGGATATAGACCGCCGCGATGTTGTAAAGATGGGACTGGAGGCTAAGCGTTTCGTTGAAAACCTTCTCAAAGACGTCTATGTGGTGGTGGTCGAAACCGACGTACAGCCCACCGACCGCTACGGGCGCATTTTGGGATACGTCTGGCTTCCCGACGGGAGGATGTTAAACGAAGAGATTATCTGCCACGGCTACGCCCTCCCGCTTACCGTTCCCCCAAACGTGAAGTATAAAGACCTATTCCTCAAATGTTTCAGAAAGGCTGTTGAGGAAAGGAGGGGGCTTTGGGGAGAGCTCGCCCGCTGATTATTCCCTCTCCCCGAATATTGCGCTTCCGACCCTCACTATCGTAGCTCCCTCCTCTATTGCGACGGGATAGTCGTGGCTCATACCCATCGAGAGCTCGGGGAGTTCCATTCCGAATTCCTCTTGGAGTTTGTTCCTAAGTTCTCTAAGCCTCCTAAAGTAGGGTCTTACCTCCTCGGGGTCTTCCCTGTAAGGGGGAATGGTCATTAAACCCCTAACCCTCAAAAGGGATGCATTCTTTAGGATATATTCCATCAGTTGGGGCGCATTTTCCGGTTCAACCCCTCCTTTGGTCTCCTCACCGCCGACGTTTACCTCCAAGAGGACATCGACTTTATCCAACCCCTTCTTGGAAGCCCTCTTTTGGAGCTCGTCGACCAGGGAGGGACGGTCGACCGAGTGTATCAAAACCACTTTGTCGATAATGTATTTGGCCTTGTTGGATTGGAGTCTTCCGATGAAGTGCCACTCTATGTCCAAATCGCTCAGGGCTTCCCACTTTTTCAAAAATTCCTGAACCCTATTCTCCCCGAAAACCCTTAAGCCCAATTCGTAAGCCCAGCGCAGGACTTGGGGCGGTTTGGTTTTGGTAGCGCCCAAGAGTTTGACGCAGTTGGAACCTCTGCCAGCTCTTTGGCAGGCTTTTTCTATATTTTCCCTAACCATTTCGAGGTTTCTCTTTAGTTCCTCAAAGGTGATTTCCATCGAAAGTTTAAATATTAAATAGCCCCTTTTGGTGGCTAAATTAAAATTCTTTCACCCATGCAGGAATTCCTTTTAAGCTTTGCAATAAGTTTTCTTATAGCAAATTCCAAAAAGGGATTGGATTTGTTGACAAATGAACCGCAAAAGTTTCACGAAAAACCTGTTCCCCGCATAGGTGGTTTATCGATTTTTATTTCAACGCTTTACGGTTTTTTTGTTTACAAATTACTAATTAATCCTTTAAACCTAGCGCTAAGCGTATCATTTTTAAGCGGCTTTATTGAAGATATAACCCGTAAAATTTCGGAGAAAACTCGATTGTTAATATTAATTTTGGCCGCATTTATAGCGATTTTTTTTGCAAATGTTTTAATTTTAAACCTCAACGAAGTTCCTATACTTGGGGAATTGGTTAAGTTTTTACCCGTAGCCGTTGTATTTACAACTATCGCAATTGTGGGGTTGGCAAACGCTTTTAACATCATTGACGGATTGAACGGATTGGCTTCGGGAACCGCTCTAATAATTTTGGCTTCCATCTATTTCGTAGCTTCACAAAATGGGGATATAGAAATAAAAACTTTAAGTGAAATTTTATTTACCGCTATTTTGGGCTTTTTTGTTTGGAATTTTCCCTTGGGGAAGATATTTTTAGGAGATGGAGGTGCTTACTTTATAGGTTTTTATATAGCTTGTCTGGATATTCTTTTAAATCAAAAACATCAACAGGTTTCCGATTGGTACGCATTGGCTGTGATAATTTACCCCGTTTTTGAAGTTATCTTTTCCATAATAAGAAGAAAATTTATTTTGGGTTTAAATCCTTTAAAACCCGATAATTTCCACCTTCATAGTTTGCTTTTTCAACTATTGATGAAAAAGCTTTCAAAAAGTTGGGCTAATCCATTAGCCACATTAACAATATTGATTACTTATACGGGATATGTTTATTTAGTTTCCATTTATTGGAGTGATACTCCTATACTTTTGTTTCTTATAGCAATTTTTTGCGCTGTCTACACCATTTTTTACTCTGCATTGTACAAAAAAGTTAGAGATTAAAGGGATAAGTATTTGTAATAGGCGGCGCAGGCGCCCTCTGAGGAAACCATGCACGCACCTATCGGGTTTTTGGGGGTGCAAGCCGTTCCGAAAATTGGACAATCGGTCGGTTTAGCCTTACCCTTTAGTATTTCGCCGCATATACATAGCTTGTGGTCGTCTATAGGTTCTTTGGGAAGGATTTCGTCGAAGTAAATTTCCGCGTCCCATTCGGAGTATTCACCTTTTAATTTCAAACCGCTACGGGGGATGTCTCCCAATCCCCTCCACCTAAAGGTTTCCCTTTCCTCAAAATACTTTTCCATCAATTGTTGGGCTTTTACATTACCCTCCCAGGAGACGGCTCTCGTATATTGGATTTCTACCTCAGCGCGGTTTTCCTTTAGCTGTTTCAATATCATCAAAACGCTTTCCAAAATGTCGACTGGTTCGAAACCGCTAATCACAACCGGAACGCGGTATTTTTCCACAAAGGGTTTGTAAGCATTTCCCCCGATTATGGCGCTCACGTGTCCGGGTCCTATAAACGCCTCTATCTCGCTTTCGTGCATTACCGCCTCCATGGCGGGAATCACCAAAACGTGGTTTACGTGAACCAATAGGTTTTTGATGCCTCTTTGGGTTGCCAATTCCATAAGACTCGCCGTCATGGGGGTGGTGGTTTCGAAACCTATTGCGAAAAAGACCACTTTTTTATCGGGGTTTTCCTCGGCTATCTTTAGAGACTCCAGGGGGGAATAAACCATTCTTATATCCCTTCCCTTTGCCCTCTCCTTTATTAGGGAACTTTTGGAGCCGGGAACCCTCATCATATCCCCGTAGGTGGTGAGGATTACATTCGGTTGGTTCGCTATCGCTATCGCTTGGTCTATTCTCTCTTTTGGCATAACGCACACGGGACAGCCGGGTCCGTGGAGAAACTCTATCCCGAAGGGCTCCAACAATTTGTTTAAGCCGTATCTCATTATCGCGTGGGTATGCCCACCGCAAACCTCCATAATCTTGACGGGGCGACCGGGTGCCTCCCGTTCGATGGCTTTTAACAATTTTTTCACCAACTCGGGGTTTCTAAGGTCTTTGAGCAGTTCCATTTAAGGGAATTATTACACCCACCTATTGTTGACCTTTCTCCTTCTACCCCGCCTTAGGGAGTTTATTTAATTTTTTTCCCCGTGCAGGCGGTCGTTAGAAGTAATCCGCAGATAGAGGATACGGTAATAGGAACCCTTATTTTTGACCCCTCCTATATGAGTGTGGTACTCGAGGAGGGTATAAGGGAATCCCACTTTTTGGAATTGGTAAATCAAAAGATTTTCGAGGTTCTATTAAAGCTTTGGAACGAAAAGGGGAATAACCTCACCTATGACCTAATCGTAGAAGCCCTAAAAAGGGAAAGGGTTATCCCCGACTATATAGACGAGGAAAAGCTCATCGAAAGGTATTCGACAAATTTCGTCCGCTCGGTGGAGATTTTGCGCGAATACTGCCAACTTCTAAAGAAATACGCCCTCCGGAAGGAACTCGTGGAAATAGCCAACGAAATCCTTTCCAAAGACTACCGCGACCCCGAAGAGCTATTGGAAATGCTTTTGGACAAAACCTTTGAACTCTCTTCCAAGAGGGATATTGCTCCCTACGTTTCGTTAGCCGATATAGTTCCCCAATTGAAGGAAACCATAGAACGTTTTGAAAAATCCCAATCCCACATTACGGGTATATCGAGCGGTTTCCCCGACCTCGATAGGTTGACAACGGGCTTTCACGGAGGAGACCTCGTTATAGTGGCCGGTCGTCCCGGAATGGGTAAGTCTAGTTTTGCCCTCTCCATAGCGAAATATGTAGCCCAAAGGGAAGGTCTACCGGTAGGTTTCTTTTCTCTCGAAATGGCTAAAGACCAATTGGCACTGCGTCTACTCTCCTTCCTCTCGAGAATACCGCTTTACGACCTGCGTTTGGGAAAACTTACAAAGGAGCAGAAAGAAATTCTCCAAAAAAGCTTTGAGGAACTGCAATCCCTACCGATTTATATAGACGACAGCGCCGCCCTTTCGACCACCGATTTGAGAATAAAGGCACTCCGAATGAAGAAGGAAAGGGGTATAGAACTACTCATAGTGGACTATTTGCAACTCCTTAGGGGGGTGAAGAAATATTCCTCCCGCCAAGAGGAGGTAGCCGAAATTTCGAGGAGTTTAAAGGCGCTGGCTAAGGAGTTGGACATTCCGGTCATAGCCCTTGCGCAACTCTCCAGACAGGTAGAACAGAGAAGCGACAAACGTCCCCAACTCGCCGACCTGCGCGAGAGCGGACAGATAGAGCAGGACGCCGACCTAATTATCTTCCTCCACCGACCGGAATACTATATGAAGTTGAAAAAGAAGGAAGTCCCCCCTGATATGCAGGGGAAAGTGGAGATTATCGTCGCAAAACAACGGCAGGGTCCCACCGGTATAGTCGAGGCTCTGTTTATCGATAAACTTTCGCTCTTCGAACCCAAAGACCCGACGGAGGAGGAACCTTTCCTCGAGGAACTCGAAGAGGAGGAGATAGGCGATGCCGATGTCGACCTCGGCGAACTGGATTTGGACTTTTAAGATTTATAATTTTGTTTAGAAATTACACTAAAGGGAGGTAGGAAAAAATGAACGGGATAACCATGGGAATTATTGGTCTTATTTGGGTTACCATAGCTGTTGTATTGGTTATTCTTGCCTTTTTCGGAGGGGATATTCTGGCTGCATTAGTATTCCTTGGGGTGGTGTTTGCAACTCCTTTTGTACTAAATAAAGCTGCCGATGTTGTTTAGAACTCCTTTTTTCTTTTAACCCATTGGGGGATCTTATAGGCGTCGTATAACCAAAGACCCACCAATAGGAGAAAGGTAATAGCACCCGGTCCTAAGTAGAGTCCGAAGAAACTCAAAAACCACAAAAGGGGATAGAGCCACCAACCTTCCTCTTTGAGGTATATCCTGTGTCCGCCTATCCACCAGCCGGTGGTAAGCCAGAGCAGATATGCTACCTTTAGGTCTCTTTGCATCTCTAAAGGATTTTAAGGGGAAAGTTTAGGAAATCCCCAAAGCGTTCAACAAATCTCTATAGACCTCTTCGGGGGCTTTTGTGGCGTCTATCCTAACGAGGTTTCCCTTTTTCTCGTAATACTCTATAAGGGGTGCGGTTTGCTTCCTGTAGACCTCGAGGCGTTTTCTTATTACCTCCTCCCTATCGTCGTCGCGCTGGATAACCTCAACCCCTTCGGGGGGAGGGTTGTATTTGATGTGGTAGACTTTGCCGGTCTTGGGGTCTATGCGGCGTCCGGAGAGGCGTTCGACCACAACCTCGTCGGGAACGTCAAATAGGATTACCGCATCGACCTTTTTACCCATTTCGGCGAGCATCTTATCGAGGGCTTCGGCTTGGGCTATAGTTCTGGGAAAGCCGTCGAGAATAACATTTCCCCCTTCGGGGAGTTTCTCCTTTATCATCTCGATGATAAGCTCGTCGGGAACGAGCTCTCCCCTATCCATGTATTCCTTAGCCTTAAGCCCCAAGGGGGTTTGGTTCCTAACCGCCTCCCTCAGGAGATCGCCGGTGGATATGTGGATAAAACCCTTTTCCTCGACCAACCTTTGAGCTTGGGTTCCCTTTCCCGCACCGGGGGGACCTAGAAATACCACTATCATAGGAATGGCAATTATATAATCTCCCCTGTTTTGGAATTTTCGGACAATTTTCTTCCCTCCAAAGGGTCGACTAAACTCCTAATTTCAAAACCCAAAGGGGGTAAGGAATGAAAGAGATAAAACTCGACCTAAAGCAGATTTTTGAGAAGGAAAAACAGCCCTTCTTTAAGGCGGAATACGAGATAGAGCCCAAAGACCTCGGGATACCCGCCGACGTGGGCGAAATAACCGAACCCATAAAGGTGGAGGTCAATATCGTAAAAAACCCCAAAGGGGAGGGTTATAAGGTCTCCTACAACATAAAGGGGGGTATAGAACTGACCTGCTCCCGCTGTTTGGAGGTGTTTAAAAAAGACCTCGGCGGAGAGCATACCGTTATAGCCCAAAGGGGTGGCGAAAATAGGGAGCACCTGCGCGAGAGCGACCTAAACACCTTCCAATTGGAGGGAGACGTTTTGAACCTCACCGACCTCGTGAGGGAGCAGATAATTCTTGACGTGCCCTACAAACCCTTATGCCATCCCGAGTGTAAGGGTATTGAGGGACACCCGGTGGAGTTTGAGAGAGAGGAAAAACCTTCCGAGGGTGAAAATAGCGGTTCCCCCTTTGCGGAGTTGAAAAAGTTCCTCAACCGATAGTGGAGAGTTCCTTAAATATGGAGACCAACCTTTGGGTGTAGGGGTGTTTGGGACTCTCGTAGATTTTAAAAACGTCACCCTCCTCCACCTTTTGTCCCTCCTTCATAACCAAAACGCGGTCGGCTACCTCCCAAACCACCCCAAAGTCGTGGGTGACCAGAAGGATAGCCTTTCCGTCCCCCTTTAGTTTTCTAAAGAGATTCAAGACCTTCTTTTGGGTTGAAACGTCGAGGGCGGTCGTGGGTTCGTCCGCCAGGAGCAGGGAGGGATTGTTAACGGTGGCGTCGGCGATATTCACCCTCTGCTTTAACCCCCCCGATAGTTGGTGGGGATAGGAATTGTAAACCCTTTCGGGGTCTGGAATTCCGCAATACCTCAAGGCGGATAGAGTCGCACTTTTGCAATCCCTTTGGGGGAAATGGATTCTGCAGGTTTCCTCAATCTGTTTTCCCACTTTAAAGAGGGGGTCGAGGTAGACCGACGGCTCTTGGAATATAAAGCCTATCTCTTTCCCCATAAGGGTGCGTCTCTCCTCCCGCGAAAGCGGGGTTAAATCTTTTTCTTTGAAAATTATTTGCCCGCTAACGCGGGAATTGGGAGGTAGAAGTCCGGCTATAGCCTTCAAAACGGTCGACTTGCCGCTACCGCTCTCCCCGACGATGCAGAGTATTTCACCTCTTTTGAGGGAAAGGGATAGATTTTCCACCGCCGGTTTTTTGGAATTCGGATAGACCACCGTAAGGTTTCGGAGCTCCAACAGAACCATTTGGGGGATTTAGGTTAATCCATTCCCTTCAATTGGAGATGTTAAACGTTTTTACTATTTTTGGTTTATACACTTTTTTAACCCTTTATCAAAGGTTTCGACCGAATATTTTCCACTATAAGCGCACAGAATACAGTCTACAAAGTCAAGGTTTTTCTTTGCAAATATTTCCAAAGCTTGGATTATTACTTCCTTATCGCTAACTTTTATAGTTTTAAATTTTAAAAGTTCCCTTAACACTTCTGAAATTTCCTTTCTCTCAACCTTATAAAGTTTTTGGAGAACATAGACGACTTCGGCAATAACGGGTTGTAATATTAAAAGCTTTCTCTTTCCCATTAATGCGTCGTTAAAAATTTCTTCCGCTTTTTTGTATAGTTCCTCGTGGTCTTTCAATAAATACCTCAAAATGATATTGGCATCAACTATTGTTGTACTTTTCGAGGAAGACATTTTTAGCAACCTCTTTCTCCTCTTTCACTATTTCCTCAATAGGTTTACCCTTTTTGGCGTATTTTTGAAGTGCTCCGCCAAGGGTTTTAAGGGGTTTTATCACGATTTTGTCGCCTTCCATAGATATTTCCACAACATTTGTTCCAAGTTTTTTTCTAAACTCGGCGGGTATGGTAAGCTGACCCTTTTTGGTAATTTTTGCGGTTGGCACCTTACTTTCCTCCTATGGATTACTATTATTAAAAGACCTAAGGGTGGAAATGCATTTGCTTTTTCACTTTCTTTAGAAGGTTGGATTTATTCCACTCTCCTCTAAAAGTTTCAACAGGTTGATATACTCCCCATTTGGGAGTTTCAAATCCCTATCCCAATCGGTTACCGTCCAATCTTTCCCCTTGGGTGTGTATAAAACTTTCCTTTTCCTTATGAGGAACCACAATACCAATTCCACACCGCTTTCCAGTAGATCTTTGGTTTTGGCAAATATATAACCTTCTTCTCCTCCAAACCTATGGGTGTCAACCTTTGTATCGATTTCTATAAACAACAACGGTGGGGTATGGGTATATCAATAGGTCTCTATTTTTTACTGAACTCTTTACGTCTTCAGATTCATAACACCCCCTAAAGGGTAATTTAAGGAAAGAGAGAGAACTTAAGGAGAGGGGAGTAATTTACCGGTGGTTAAAACCCTTATGAGGTCTTGGGAAATTATAAACAGCATTAGGGAGACAATGATAACGACTCCTATTTTGAACCACCACTCCCTCACCTTGTTGGGGATGGGTCTTCCGGTAATCCACTCTATGAGGAAGAGGAGTATTAATCCCCCGTCCAGTAGGGGTAAGGGTATGAGGTTGAAGAGGGCAAGCTGAACCGATAGCGTTCCCATAGCAGCTATAAAGGGAATAATTCCCAGTTTTGCCGCCTCCCCGGCGAAGCCGGCTATGGCAAGGGGTCCCCCGAGCGTTTTAACCGATACCTGTCCCGTTATAAGTCCCCAGAGCACCTTTACGGTCATAACGGTCAGAAACCACGTGCGGTCTATGGCTAGTTTTAAAGCCTCCAAGGGGTTGTGATGGATTTCCTTATACTCTATTGGTGCCGATATACCGAGAATATAGCGAACCTTTCGGTTGGGAAGTTTTATTTCTTTTGGAACCACCGTTAGGGTAAGAATTTTTCCGTTCCTCTCAATGGTCAACTTTATAGGTTTCCCCTCCGATTGTTGGATTATTTTGGGTAAATCCCACCAGGAGTGGACTTTTATTCCGTTCACCTCCAATATGCGGTCTCCCGGTTTTAAACCGACCTGCTCGGCGGGGTAACCCTTTTCAACCTCTCCCACAACCGGCGGAAGGTAGGGTAGTATCCCCAAACCCTTTTTGAGGAGGTCGTAGGAGAGTTTTACCTTAAGTTGGACAAGTTTTCCGTCCCTCTTAACGGTAAGGGTTACCTCTTTGCCGGTGTCCTCCCGCAGGAGCTCGTCCAACTGCTCCCACGAGTGGACTTTCACACCGTTAACCGCCACTATTAGGTCTCCCTCTTTTAAACCAACCTCCGCCGCGGGGGATTTGGGTTCTACATAACCCACCTTGGGAGGTTCGAAAATGTATTTGGGAACCGGTTGGGGTGAGAGGTATACCACCCAAAACGCCAAAATTGCGAAGAGGAAGTTAAAGAGGGGTCCCGCAAAGGCGATTAGTATCCTCTGCCACGGCGGTTTGGCGTAAAAGGAACGGGGGTCTTGGCGCGCCTCGGGACTGTCCTCTTCTCCGTACATCTTCACATAGCCGCCAAGCGGCAAAAGGGCTATCTGATAGACGGTTTCGCCCAACTTTTTTCTAATTAGAGGGGGTCCGAAACCTATCGAAAAGACTTCCACCTTTACGCCGAAAGCCTTAGCCACTATGAAGTGGCCGAATTCGTGAACCAGAATGAGGATGCCAATGAATACCAGAAACGCCAAAAGTGTTTCCATGTTCTTTTATTTTCCCCGCGGGGGTTTGGCGGTGGAATGAAATTCCTTGCAAGGGGCGGTTAATCTTGGATACTTATCCCTATGGCGGACACCGTAGGAAGGGAAGAGGGACTCAAAGTTGTAACCGCCCCCAAGTTTAGAAAACTCCCGAAGGGCAAGGTTAGAAAACATATAATCGACCTACTCGTTCAAAACGAGCACGGCGTTCTCTCGAGGATAGTCACCCTGATAGCGGGAAAGGGTTACAACATCGAGAGTCTGTCGGTTGGGGAAACCCACGAAAAGGGACTTTCGCGTATGACGATAGTGGTCGAAGGCGACGAGCACGTAATAGAGCAGGTGGTAAAGCAGCTCCGACGTCTGATAAATACCATTAAGGTTAGAGACTTAACCGACCTACCCCACATAGAGAGGGAACTGCTCCTCATAAAGGTAAACCTCGGAAACCAGAGGGCTAAGGAAGAGGTCTACCGCCTGGTTCAGATATTTGGCGCGAAAATTGTCGACGTGTCGCACAGCAGCTACACCATCGAGCTGACCGCCGACGAGGATACGGTCAACAACTTTATAGAGATGGTTAAACCCTTCGGGATAAAGGAGATGATAAGAACGGGAAAGGTGGCTCTAAAGAGAGACCTACCCCACCACAGGGAGGAGGAATAATTTCCCTTCCATGAAGTGGCTTCTTTCTCTTGTTCCCCTTCTCCTCTTCGGGGAGGGGCTAAACCTTCCGAAACCCTACTTGGGACTTATAGAAAAGATTCTTCCCCCCCATACGGAGGTTTCCATAAACTTTTATGGGGACACCTTGCGGGGGGTAATAAAGGAATACACCCACGACGGGTATATAAGGATAGACCTCTCGGGGGACGACTTTATCTCCTTCTACGACGGGTTGTATCAAACCTTTTTGGGAAAACAACCTCAAAAGGTCTCCCTAACCGTTTACGTTAAGGGTGAGAAACTTCCCTACAACCCCTTTTTCCAACTTTGGGATAGGACAAACGGGGTGAGGATATTGAAATTTTCCCGCCTGCAACCGGGATGCAAGCCGCCGGTGGTAAAGATAGAGGCAGAGGGTATCGCCGGCGCAAAGGTCTGGACAACCTTTGAGGAGATAAAGAGGAAACTCTTCGAGGGAGGGTTTAAATATCCCGCCTATTACTGTTATTAAATTTTTTTCCTCCTCTCGTAGCGGGCGACCACCTTCCCGTCGAAGTATTCCAAAATCTTCAAAACAGATAGCGGGTATTTTTTAGCTTTTTGAACTTTTTTTCGGAAGGTTTCACCTCCTCTATTACCTCAAAGGTCGCGTATTTGCCATAATACTTTTGCAGTTTCTCGAAATCCTCGGGGAAACTCTTCGCAAACGAGGAGGGAACCTTTACCTTCAAACCCTCGGGGGTTTCCTCTATATACTTGGCGAGGAGACCCACAAAGGGTTTTTCCACTATCCCGTCCTTTACGAGTCGGTTAACAAACCACTCCTTTGTGAGTTTGGGTTTTCTTTCCCCACTTGCGGTGAGTTCTGCCTTTTGGATTTCTTCCTTTTGAGGAGTTTCCACCTTTTTGCCTACTGTAGTGGTTTCAACCTTTTGGGTTTCCCCTTTTTGGGAACCCTCTAACCTTTCACCCTTTGCTGGATAGCTTTCCTTTTTAACCTCTTGGAGTGTTTCTCCTTTCACCCCTTCGGGGGAGTCGCTTTTTTCAACCCCTTGGGGTGAGGGGTTTAATTCCTCACCTTTGGGGGTGGAAACCGATTTATCTCCCCCGTAGGGTGTCCGAACCTTTTCCCCCGCTTTGGGGGCGGATTTTTCACCGACACCTTTGGAGGTCTGACCTTCACCCCCCGCCTTGGGGGTTAAGCCGTATTTAGCCAACTTTAGGAGTTCGCCGAGCGGAATAATCTCCTTCAGGAGGTCGGTCTTCAAAACCGTCAGTTGGAAAACCCTAAGGGGTTCCTTAAACTTAGCCTCCGAAAGGGCTTTGTTGGTTATCTGCTCCAGGTAGAGGAGTTTTTCGAGCGGTTCCCGCGCGAGGTCTTCAAATATCCCACCCTCTCGGCGGTTTAGCTTTTTGTTCAGGAGAGCCTCGAAGAGTATCGAATGAACTTCCTCCCAAAAGCGGGTTAGGTTGTAGCCTTCCTCCTCCAACTTTTGGAGTTCGTTAATGCAGTATTCGATATTTCCCGCCGAGAGGTTTTTAACGAATTCCTCCACCCTCGCGCGGGAGACTATACCGAGGAATTCCCTAACCTTTTCGGCTGTAATATCGTTGTCGCAGTATATCGCGGCTTGGTCGAGTATGGAGGCGGCGTCCCGCATACAGCCCTCGCTCGCTTCGGCTATAACCTTAAGCGCCTCCTCGGTGTATTTGATGCCCTCCTTCTCACAAATCTTTTTGAGCTGGGAAACGATTTCACCTTCTGGGAGTTTTCTAAAGATGATACGCTGACAGCGGGATTGAATTGTGGGAATTATCTTGTCCAGCTCGGTGGTGCAGAGGACAAAGACCGTTCTCGGCGGTGGTTCCTCGAGGGTCTTCAGGAGGGCGTTGAACGCCTCTTTCGTGAGCATATGCGCCTCGTCGATTATGTAGACCTTGTATTTCCCCTTAATGGGGGCGTAGGCTACACTCTCCTTCAGTTGCCGTATATCGTCTATTCCCCTGTTGGAGGCGGCGTCTATCTCGATTAGGTCGGGGAAATTGCCCTTGGCTATAGCCTTGCAGTTTTCGCACTCGCCGCACGGCTCCCCGTTTTGGGGATTTTCGCAGTTTAGAGCCTTCGCCAATATGCGGGCTATCGTCGTTTTACCCACACCGCGGGGTCCCGCAAATATGTAGGCGTGGGCTACCCTACCACTCTTTATCGCGTTTTGGAGGGTTCTAACAGCCCCCTCCTGACCGACCACCTCGCGGAAAAACTGCGGTCTGTATTTTCTGGCAAACGGGATATAGGTCATCGTTTAAAAATAAATTCCTACCATACCCCCGAAGGGGGATAGGGGTTAATAAAAACTTAAAAGCCGTGGCGGGTAAAGGTTAGCGCCAAAACCAGGGCAAAGGCGCCAACCAGGTTTAGCACCGCAAACCACCGCCTCACCCAAACGACGCCAAACCTATCGAGGTGAAAGAGAAGCCAATAGTAAAACCACAGTAGGAGGGTCGAAACTATTCTCCCGTCCCACCTAAAGGTTTGAAATTTGAGCTTCAACCAGATGAGGCTGATTATCAGCTCCATAGTCAGAAAGAGGAAGCCGAAGAAAAAGAAGCTCCTCTCAAGTTTTGCCAAGAGGTGAACCGGAACTCCGAGGGGTAGGGTTAATTCACCCCTTTTAAGTTTCCTTTCGGCGGAGAACCTCAAAAGAGAAAAGATTGCCGATAGCACCAAAAGGGTAAATGTGAAGGTGGAAACCATAACGTGGAGGAGGACAAACCTATCCCTCCACTCGAAGGAACCGACCTTCAGACCCAAAAGGGAAAACAGAAAGGCGATAGAAGCCACCACGGGGGCGACCTTTACCGCATTCCACCTCCTAAAGCGGAGTAAAACGAAGTAAAAAATACCCACGGCGGTGGAACCGAGTATTTGAAAGATACTTAACGAGGGACTTTTCTCAAATAGTGAAGCCCCCAATTCGAGGAGAAAGACTGTAAAACCCACCCCCAAAAAGGTGAGACCGAGTTTTTTGAAAACCTCGCGGTGGGGCTTGTATATCCACCACCACAGGAGGAGCGCCGATATCAGATAGAACCCGAATTCGAAATTCATCGCCCTTTCCTATGCGAGTTCCAATTTCTTCAGGAGTTCCCTAACCTGGGATAGGTTGTAATCGACCTTTTCGGGGTTTTCGAACTTTATTTCGTATAGGTTCGCTCCAGGGTCTATGCTCTGTATTTCCCTCCTAAAGAGGTCTTTGACCGTGTAGTCGAATACCTTTAGAGCCCGCTCCTCGTTGAACTCCTTTTTATCCAGCTTTAGGAGGTTTTTGTTTTCATCCCCCGTCTCGAGGCTTTTGGTTAAAAACAAAGCCTTAAAGAAATCCTCCCCTTCGGGTTTGTATATGAGAATTAACGAATAACTTTCGTCGGAAGTAAATGGTATCAAATAGACCGCGTAGAGTTTCTCGATATTTTCCCCAACCATGGCGGTAGTTATATAAACTTAATGGAACAAACCTTTAGGAGGGAAGGGGAAGTTTATTTCAGAACCTACCAAGGGAGTTATTTGAATCCCACTCCACAAGTTGTAAGAACTAACGTTAAAGGCGCAAAGATAGTCTTCAAAAAAGACCTTTCTGAACTTTTGGAACGAATAACTCCCGAAAATCTCCACGGCGAAGTAGATTGGGGAAAGCAGGAAGGTAATGAAATATGGTAATTCTATCCTCTATAGGGGCGACTTAATTTAGTTTGATTTCTTCCCTCAAAGCGGACGCGAACAGGCTGGAAGGAGACCCGCCATATGTCTGTCCCCAAGGGATTATAATGCCAAAACGGGTTTGGGAATATTCTGCCCTATAACTTCGAAAGAGAAAGGTTATCCATTCGAGGTTAAAATTCCCGAGGGATTACCCGTTAAGGGTGTAATATTGGCGGACCAAGTGAGGAATTTATGGAAAGCCCGTCAAGCGGAGTTTATAGCAAAAGCACCCCGGGAGGTATTGGAAAAAACTTGAAACTCCTCCGTTTGTTACTGTTTTAATCGTTTCCTTTGCGGGGAACCTTGATTAGATAAAACACCCCGAAAGTGGCTATAAATATGTCAACCACATTTAGGAGCATCGATATACCGTGCCAAACCTTGAACGCCGAGGGGTTTGAATGTTTTAATTCCTCCGCAAGGGGAAGAATATAAAACTCCTGAAAGGCGGCAATTAAAGTCCCCACCAATAGAAGGTAGGCGACCTTTTTATACCCACCTTTGAGGGTGAGAAGGGCAGACAGACCCAAAAGGGTGGTGGCGGAACCGAAATAGAGGGGGAATATTTTCGCAACCACCTCGCCAGCTGAGGATTTATCCAAAACCGAAAAGAGGATAGGGGCGACTACAAAACTGAAAAAGGTAGAAAATCCGAGATAAAATCCCAAAAGGGCAACGGTGAATCTTTCCAGCATTTGGGGGGTAATATTTAACCGAATTTCCCACACCGAAGATAGAGATTGCACGTATTTACAGGTTTTATCTTAGACCCTACCCACGCGTAAATTCCGGTACAATCCTTTTCTACCTGTGGAATATTTTTATTAAAATTCAGCTTAACTAAAAGCCTCAGCTCTCCCCGCTCTATTTCCTTTAGGCAATTAACGGACAAAAAATTCTTTAGGGTAATCTTTTCATCTTCCCGAAATTTCCCCTCCGGGGTTAAATTCCAATCTTTTAAAGTCTCTTCAAGCTTGCTCCCTTCTAGAGGAAGAACTTCTTCCAATATTAGTTCCCCAAAGCCATACCTAACATCACCACCTATCCAAACTTTCAAACCTTTTTTGAGGAAATTTTCATATTTGTCCTTTTCGGAAATACCTATTAAGCCAATCCAGTATAAGGTAAATTTTTCCCTTAGGAACTTTTCAACGGATTCTAATTTTTTTCTACTTTCCTTATCCGTAGGATGCTTTTTTAAAGCCTTTAAATTTTCTGCTATAGGTAAAGGCGATATATATTCGAACTCGTAAAGGCGTTCATCTTTAGCTTTTCTAGAGATGGGTTCTATAGAAGTTCTAAAATCCGCAAAGGTAAAAAGGAATCTAAATTCTCTTTCGGAAAAATCTCCCAGGTGAAATTCCCCATCTTTGTAATTGGGTTCAAGGATTTTTTTTCTATCAAAGGAAGGAAAGAAGTTTGTAATCTTTTCAAAAGATTTTTTTATTTCCTCAACCTTATATTCGTTTCTAATTTCATTTAATTCCATATAACGTTTAACCAAAGCTCCCCAAATAACTTGACCAGGAATGAAGATTTCCGTTTGATTTACAACCCCCCAGCGGAAGTTGCCTATATGGATAGGCGAAAGTTGTTTGAAAATTAATTTATACCACTTTAGGGTAGGCATTTTATTCTCTCCCCTTAATGGCTTTGTATTGGTGGCGAGTATAGATTAAAAGTTTCTCTAAAATCTGGCGAATGAAAAGAAGTTTTGATAAATCTTGGGTTAATTTTTGGATGAAAAATAATCTTTTTCCCTTATTTGAACAATAATAATCCTCAAAACTTTCTAAAGAGATATAGTCTTTAAGAAGGCATTTCAATTCGTAACAAAACTTTTCTGGATTAGTTTTATTATCTCCCACCTCTTTACTTGCTTTTTCCTCTATAAAGAGCCACATAGCGTAAACTCCATCATTTACCAAAATTCCTAAAGCTTTTTCAACTACATTTTTTCCTATAATTTGGTTCTTTGCAATTTTATAAGAAATTTCTGCTATTTTATGTTCTAAATTAACCACTTGTTTCATCATTATTTCCTCCATTGCTTTTTTTCTCCCATTGAGGAGACCATATTTTTAACCTTCCAAAACCGCGGGTTGTCATTCCACCTATTCCCAAAGATTCGTAATAATGAGAACTATCTTTTAAAGCTTCTTTTAATAATTCTTTGTCAGGGAGAGGTTTTATTTTGGGTTCCAAATCTTCAAAGTTTTTTCTATCAAAGATGTAAATTTGTCCGTAAAAAACCGTGCCTCGGGGGATGGCTTCGGTGGTAAATAAAGCACCCTCTTTAGCCGCTCCCGTAACGGGGTCTATAGAAACGGAAGTTCTAACCTCTAAGTTGGAATTTACTACGTGGGCAAATAAATGCTCGGGAACAATAAATATATCTTGTGCTTGAAATTCATTTCCTTTAGTGGGTATCAATGTATTTAAAATATATAAAAGTTTTCCTACGCCTTGTTTAATTGGACTATCCTTTCTTTTCACATAGGGTAAATATAGCCAACCCAAATTAATATAGTTTTTAGTCTCTTCACAATGCCTATCTAAAATGTAAAAAATGCTTTCAATATTTATTTTGTTTTTAGAAGTATCATCTTTGAAAAGATTATCCACCTCATTAATAATCCTTTCAGTGGTTATCCATTTAGTTCCCTCTGCAGTGAATACCGGAAACAAAGCTATATGTAAGTCATTAAAGAATAACTGTCCTTGCCAGCTTAGATTCTTTTTCGAAAATCCAAATCCTTTGCAAACTATACAATATCCACAATGACCGGTATTATCTTGAGAATCTATATCTAAGTTGGGAGCATCATCTTGTCCGGCACACTTAATGGAAGCTAGGCTATTACCTTTAAAATTTTTCCATTGTTTACTATTGTTACTTTCCTCTGGAATAAATAAGGAAAGCAAAATATCTTTTAGTTCTTGACATTCAATTTTTTTGTTATTTTGACAAATATTCAAAGCTAAAGTATAGAATACTTTTCTAAAATTATTGGAATTCTCTAACTGTAAATTATTTAATGCGCTTTCCAAAATATTTTTCAACTCTTGGTTTAAAATACCTTTTGCAAAAATTTCATTTAATCTATTTTTCAGATAATTTTTTAAATTACTACTTTGAGTTACTTTTTTCCAAACATTCTTTAAATAGGGAAGTAGTTCCAAAACCACATAATATCTCCAAGTTCCCGCAAGGCTACTACCGGGTATTTTGGGTAAATTGGTGGCTTTA
>JALVTI010000140.1 GCA_027035985.1 Aquificales bacterium
AAGCCCGCCTAACAGCAACTTTCTGAAGCTAGCGCCAAAAGGAGGGAATAGCAAATGCTAAGAGGAAAACCGCTATTTATAAAATCCCTCTGAAAGGGGGTAAAGGAAAGTTCCATAGTCCCCACAATACTAAGAGCATTTATAGGAAACCATTCATGTAGAAGTATAAATTTCCGTCTCCTTTGTGGAAAAAAGTAAATCTCTCCTCAAAATGGAAGGCAGAATGAAAAAGAAAACCTTTTGAAGGCGAAAAAATTACTTCATCGAGGGTAGGGGATTTTCTACTTTAACCCCATTGTGCGCGTTATTACTCTCTTTTTCCTTTTTAGGGTGATATTTACCCTCTATAACCTCAATAGCTACTTGAAGTTGCTTGTCCAACTTGCGGTTTAAAACCACCTCGTTATATCCGATATTGTTTTTTATTCGTTCCTTCCTTAGGGCTTCATACAACTTTTGCCAGTCTTTAACTGACATTTTGACTTCTATATCGGGAGTAAGACCTTTTTTATCCAACATTCTCCCCTTTGGGGTGTAATAGAAAGCGGTTGTGATTTTAACGGCACCGTATTTTCCACCTTCAATGGGAATAAGATTTTGAACCCTAAATTTACCGAATGTCCTTTCCCCGACAAGTATAGCCCTTTTATAATCCTGCAAACATCCCGAAACTATTTCGGAAGCCGAAGCTGTTCCTTTGTTAACCAAAATAACAACCTTCATATTTGGAGGTACTTCAGCCGGATGAGATGTTTTATAGGTTTTATTTTCTATTCTTCCTTTTATAGAAACTACAGGCTTCCCGGGAGGTAAAAATAAATCGGCTACAGCCACCGCTTGGTCTAGTAAACCTCCGGGATTATTCCTCAAATCGATTATTAGACCTTTTACATTTTCACTAAGAAGTTCATCTATTGCTTTTTTTAATTTTTCCGCCGTGTCGGGTTGGAACTGAACTATTTTTATGTAACCGATATTTTCGGGTTTTATAACAGTCCATTTAACTGGAGTTACATGAATAATAGCCCTTTCTACTTTAACGGTAAAAGTTTTATTTTCATCCGGACGGTATATTGTTAGTTCAACATAAGTTCCCGGCTTTCCCCTAATAATTTTAACAACTTTATTTACTGACATCCCATAGGTGTCTTTCCCATTAATTTTTACGATAATATCCCCCGCACGAAGTCCGGCTTTATACGCAGGCGTTCCCTCTATGGGCGCCACTACCAAAGGTCTACCGTTTTCCATAGATATCTCTATGCCTATACCTCCAAATTCTCCATAGGTGTCTTCTTCAAATTCTTTAACTTCTTTGGGTGTGAAATAGTCACTATAGGGGTCTAGCCTTTCGAGCATGCCTTTCGCAGCATTAATAATTAACTTTTTGGGGGTTACATCTTCCACATAGTAATTTTTAGCTATAAAATAAACCTCTGAAAAGACTTTAAACCATAAATACTCGTTGTTTGCCTCTTCCGATAGAGTGGAATTTTGAGGGGTAGAGAAGGAAATTCCCACAAAAAGAAAAGCTCCCAAGAATGGTATGCGTAATTTACCCATGAAGCATTTATTCTCTATAATAAACTTATAAAATCTCTATGAATGATAAAGTTTCCACAAAAACCAATATCCTAGGGATACACCGATAAGATAAGAAATGTCAGTAGCAATGCAAATTCCTATTAGACCTAAATGCCCCTTAAAAAGGAGAATATAATTAAAAAAAATATTTGTACCTATTACCAATAATGAAATTGGAACAAGTAGCAAAATTTTACCGTTAATTTGAAAGATTCTATATATAATCTCCCACAAAATTATAAAAGGAGCTCCTAAAGAATAATATTTAGTTGCTAAAACTGTAAGGTATTTATCTATTTGGGAGAAATTTCCATAGCTGAATAGCAGACTTATAACTATAGGTGAAAAGCCTAATAGTAAAAAACTTGTAAAAAGATTTAAAAGGAATATTCTAAAGAGATAATAATTTAAAACTTTTATGTTTAATTCTATCTCAGAAAATTTAGTTATTAAAATATTCTCCAATCGTAAAATCCCTTTAGGAATTAATGCAAGCATCCATCCATAGGTTAAAGCAGAAATATTTTTTGGGGGTAAAAAACTAGCAAAAATTTTATCTATTAATGCTATAGTATAAAAAACACTGTATACAAATGTTAATTTTAAATAAGTTTTAAAAAATTTTTTTACATTACAATCAATTTTAAAATTATATTTAAAATATGGCTTACTTAAAAGTAAAGTATAAATAGTACTAAAAATTTTTGCAAGAGATAAAGCAATAGGAATTGTTTTAGGATTTTTTGTAAAAATCAAACCTATTAAAGTTAATAAAAAAGCTATTATTGAAAAAATCAATTCACTTAAAAAATAAACTGTAAAATGCCTTAAAGCTCTATGAATAGTTCCTAAATAGTGAAACAAGAAGCTAGAAATCAAAAAAGGGATGAGTAGAAAAAAATATTCTCTGGTAAGAAGAGCCTTTGATGGATTATTCGATAGAATTAAGTAGGTAAAAAGATAGATAAAAAGAATAGCTAAAGGTATTACAATTAAAGTGGAAACTAAAGTAAAAGTAAATAAACTTGAAGCGATTTTTCTAAATTTTATTAGGCTTTCCTTCTTAGCAGACACCAGTTTAGGAATCCCTAAAGAGTCTAAAATCTCAGTAAAAATTAAAAATAAACCCAATAAACTAAATGCTAGAAAAAATGCATCTGTATTTAAGTTGAAACCTATAAATGTAGCTATAATAACTTGCCTTAAATATCCAAAAAATTTTGTAAACAAATTAATGATAGAAGCTTTAAAGATAGCTTGTGCTATATTTTCTCTAGACAGTTTAAAAAACGAAAAAATCATTGTTAAGTTTAAAGTTTAAATAAATACTCATTGTAAACACAAGAAAATATATCTTTTTAGATAAAATTTGCTTAAGAGTCAGCAATTCTTTACAAAAAAAGAAGGCTACATATCTACAGTGTTTTTCGATATCTCCTTTTCTTTTTCCATTTTAAATGGAAAAAGCGAAAATAATACCCGTGGGGGAAATAAATGAAACTCTGATTTACAACCTATCGGTGCTATACCTCGTGGTCTTTTCCGTATTTTGGGTTTCACCGAAGGTTTCGAAAACACTTGAGGTGGTCTTTATACTCCTCCCCACCGCGGTAGGGGCTCTTTTCCTCTACATCAAAATGGGTGTTACCCTTAGGGAACTTGCGGTGTTTTTTCTCCTCGTGGTTTTCCCCTATACGGTGTTAATACTTTTCTATAAGTGGCTGAAAGAAAACCTCCGAGGGTGAAGGTAAGGCTAAAAAGACCTATATGGGTCGTTATAGCCTTCGGTTGCAACGTAGGAAATTGCTCAAAACAGATAGACCTCGCCCTGGAACTGGTAAAAAGAGAGATACATCCCAAAAGGGTTTCCCCGATATACAAATCGAAACCCTACGGGGTGGAAAACCAACCCGATTTCCTCAACGGGGTCTTTTTCGGATACACCCGTCTGAAGCCTTTCGATTTGTTGCGTTTCCTCAAGTGGGTCGAAAGGGAGGTCGGCAGAAAACCCCGTTGTAGGTGGTGCGAAAGGGAAATAGACCTTGACATGGTCTATTACGGAACTTTAAAAGTCCACTTTGAAGAGTTGAAAATTCCCCACCCCGATAGGGTTAACAGAGATTTCGTCCTAAAACCCCTCGATTGGATAACGCCGAATTTCGAAGACCCCCTTTTGGGACTTTCCCCGAAGGGGCTTATAAGGAAATTTCTAAAGGGCTAACCTCTAAGGGCTTTTATAAGCGTGAAGCCCAGACCGACTATAAAGGTAGCCTGACCTATAAATAGGACTATTAGCCACTTCAGTAGGTCGTTTTTAGTCTTTTGAATTTCCGCCGTTAGTTTGCTCTCCAAAACCTGTAAATCCTGCTTGGTAGCCAGTTCCTCCTTTAATGCTTCTTTTAGATTCGTCTTGAGGTTTAGGCTCTGTTCCTTTACAAGCTCCTCCACTGCCTCGGTGAGGGTTTTTGCCTCCTCTTCCCCGAAGTGTTTTTCAAAAATTTTGTATATCTCCAAAACCTTACTCATGGTTTTTTATTTAATCTAACCTTTGAGTGGTTAATTTTTGCGGTGTCCGTTAAAGGGTTTAGTATTTTTCCCTGTCGCGGACACTTTCGAATACCACCTCCATTTGTTACTAAAATTGATAACAGACCTATTAATGTCAAGGAAAGTTGTTGTTAAATTTTTCCGCTCCATCCCAAGGAACTTTGAACAGAACCAATCCATTTAAGAGGTGAGGAAATTAAACTCCCTTAAAAGGATATGCAAACACGGGTTTATCGCTTAGGGTTTAAGAATTTATAAATCCTCTTTAAACCTATTTCCTTTAAGAGTTTGAATTCCCCTTCGGAACATTTCCTCCAAGAAGTTTCATCGACTCTCCAAACTTCCCAACAAAGTTCCTTGTAGATTTCTACTGTTTCCTATAGTTCACTCCATCCCTCTTCGCTTTCGTCGGCGTACTTGTAAATTTTCCCCGTTTCAGTATCGATTTCCTAGGCATAGGCTCCTATTTCGGGTTTGTCGGGAATTATCACAAACAAAAATTTCCCCTTGCGGGAGCAGAGGATTTTATCTTTCATAGGTGTATGAAAATATTTAACTACCTTTAAAAGGTAATTTGTTCCCCTTTACCCACATTGATGGCTTTTCCACCCAATTAAAACCCATAAGCGGTTTTGCTAATTTTTAAATTCCGCCGATGGGTAAAAGAGAATTCGTTCACCTCCACCTGCACACGCAGTTTTCGCTCCTCGACGGGGCTATAAAGATAAAGGAACTTCCCGAGTATGCGGAAAGG
>JALVTI010000141.1 GCA_027035985.1 Aquificales bacterium
TGAGCGGTGTTGGAGATAAGGTTATCTACTTCCTCCTAACCGCAAAGTGCCGCCCCGTCATTTTGGAAAGCGGCGCCTCTAAGGTCGGGGATTTGATTTTTAAAAGGAATAAACCCCTCGAGGGGGGAAATTAAATTAAACCCAATTTCTCTTTCATTTCATCGTCGTAAATGGCTTTATCCCAATTTTTGGCTTTCTTTATCTCTTCGGGGTCGAAGATTGCACCGCGGAGGTCGGCGCCTTCTAGGTTGGCACCCTCTAATATAGCACCGGATAAATCAGCATTCTGTAAATTAGCCATTAATAGATTTGCTTGTGTTAAATCCGCATCTATTAAATTAGCATTATTTAACGAAGCTTCTAATAGAAAAGCTTCATTTATATTAGCTTTTTCTAAATTTGCACGAAATAATTCTGCTTTACTTAAATTTGCATCACTCAAATCCGCTTGTTTTAAGTTAGCTTCACTTAAAATAGCTCCTTCTAAATCTGAATAGCTTAGATCAGCTTCCATGAGAAAAGCATTTCTAATGTTCGAGGGAACTAAGTTAGCACTATTTAGAATAGCACCGGCTAAATTAGCGTTTTCTAAATTAACTCCTTCTAAATTTGATTCTGTTAAGTTTGCTCCAACTAGAATATCTCCATATAGGTTTGCATTCATTAGATGAGCACCTTCTAAATTTGTAGCAAGTAAATTTGCCTTTGTTAAATCTGCGTGGGTTAAATCGACATAACTTAAATTTGATTCCTTTAGTGAAGTTTCTATTAGCTTAGCTTCTGATAAATCAGCACCTTGTAAAAAATCAGTCTTATCTAAATTTAAACCACTTAAATTAATACCTTTTAAAGGTAAATCTTCCACAAAAGTTTCTTCACAACTTTGGGTATACTTAACTATACAAGCAAACTTCTTTTTGGTTTCTATATCCTTGAACTCAACGGGTACCACTTTATTGGTAAAAATCCAAAAATTTCCAAAACACCAAAGTGCTTTATTGAAAATATCCTCAAAAATATCTTCGTTATTGTTATTATTTTTATTTTCATTAGCATCAAATCTATAAGAGTAAAATTTTTTCTTAGTAACTTAGGAAACAATTTTTCGACTTTTTCTTTAAATTTCTGTTGTTTATCTTTATCCCTTTCCCTATGAAGGTCTATTAACTCCTCCAATATTGTCTAATTTCTTTTGTCATCTTTCGGTGGGAAAAGGTATCCCATATAATCCTCTCTGCTTCTTTTTCATCTTCGAGTAAATTCATCATTTTGTGGTAGATGTGTTCGGCGGTTAAATACTCCTGAAAGGATTTGTGGAGAAATTCAACCTCATAATTATGTTCCCTAAAGTAGAACCCTACGAGGATATCCGTAAAAATATCTTCTTCCCTAAATTCTTTAGGGATTGCATTTTTTATCCTCTTAAAGGTTTCAAATTCTTCTATTTCCTCCTTGGTAGCGACTAAGCTTCCTTTCTTAAATTCCATCAAAAAGGCAAGTTCCCTTAAAAAGTCGGGATATTTATCCATTACCTCTTGTGGTAAGGGGTTTTTTCCCGTTTCCCAAACACGGTTTAGCAGTTTGTTAAACACCCTTTTATAGAATTGCGTCCTCGAAGTGGTTTCCTTTAATAAAGGACACTCTTTTTCGGTCTCTATTAAACAGTCATAAACCAACAAAAAGAGGATTATAGGTTGGTTTATTAACTCTCTAAGGTGGCATCTGTTATCTTCAAATCCCTTTGATGTCGAGAGAATTTTTATTAAATTTTCCTTTAAAGATTTCAACTTTTTCTTAAACACCAAAGGGTTTTCCAAATTTAATTTCTCCAAAGCCCTTTCAAAGTTATTGAGATATCGGGCTATATCCACCTCATCGAATTCTCTAAGCTCCAAAACCAAAGTTTGGAAATCTATGGCAGCTTTGTTTAAAACTTCGTTGGGAATATAACGGGAAGTAATCAATATCAGGGTATTATCCTCGTCGCTCACGGCATCGTAGAGCTTACCGAGCAATTCTTTTATTTCTTCATTCGTAAAGTTGCGGGGAACGACATATTCATCCAACCCGTCGAGGATTAAAAATTTTCCCTCCCACGATGGAATTTTTATTCCATACTTCCTTTTGATGTGATTGTTTATGACCTCATAGGGATTTTCAAGAAGTTTTCCATCTTTAGTGTCTTTGATATCCCTAAACCTTATAAGGAAAACTTGCTGGGAAATATTCAACTTATTGTTTACATAATCGTAAATCAATTTTTTGGTGAAGGAAGTCTTACCCTCCCCGGGATAGCCCAAAAGTAGAACCATTTTTGGTGAAGGTGGTTTTAAAAACTCGAAAGGATTTTTACCCCTTACCAATTCGGGAATAAATTTGGTTAACCTAACCTTTTCAGGGGTATAGAAGTAAAAATTACCTCTTTCGCCGCCTATTCTGTCTTCCTTTTGGCATCTCAGCGGGTTTTCTTTTCTGAGAATAGATTTTTCTTTTCGAAATCAATATTTTTCTCGTAAATCCTAAAAGAGGGTTCGACATACAAATCCTTTAAAGGGATTTTAAAGACTTTTTCGTGTTTCAAAATAGGTTCTTCAAATTCTTTTGCGACCTCGTAAAGTTTCCTTTTATATTTGTAAAACGAAGAGTAGCGGCTTTCTTCTTCTATCCACTGCTTTAGTCAAGATACCCCTATATCCTCATCGCTTTTTTCCAAGTCCAGTATTCGGTAGAAATGGTTTTCCGCTAAACGGACGGTATCCCCGAATATACGTTCCCCATTTTCTGTAATAACTTTCTTAAGTTCCGCATTTTGGTTTTCATCGCTTAGCAAAGTCCGTTTGTAGTATTCCCATATTTGATTTAAAACCCCATTTTGTGGAAAATTTTTGAAATCGAACTCCTCAAGTTTCGGATTTGTCCCTTCCAATTGGAGGAGTTTTTTCACAATTTCTTCATTCCCGTGAATGGTTTTTATTCCGTATCCCCTTAAGGTTTCCACAAAAGCGGTAAAAAAGGCGGTGGATAGAATAGTTTTAAAAACCTCTTCCGGTGTAGAATTTTTCCAATTGCTGTGAACCTCTTCAAATATTTTCTTTATCCCCTCCGACGTAAGGTTGGTAAAAACACCTTTTGCCACTTCTACCACGAAAGGAAAAAGCGAAGATGTTAGAAAAACCTCCAACATTTGTAATTATTATTATCCATCTCCCTCAAGTGGTATTTTGAATCATCAAATAATACACGCAGAAGAGAGAAAAACCGACCTTCAAATGGGGAAGTGGTTTTAATTTTCGTCCCAATAAAAGTTAACCCCTTACCCTTATAACTCCAAATGGCGGAAAATTGCGGAAAATTCCTCCCCCTGGGGGAACTCTTAAGGGAACTCCAACCCTTAAGGGGTAAGAAAAAGATAGTTTTCACCAACGGGTGTTTCGACATAATCCACGCGGGGCACGTTCACTACCTCAAAGAGTGCAAAGGGCTCGGCGATATCCTCGTGGTGGGTATAAACTCCGACGACTCCATAAGGAGGCTAAAAGGGGAAAAACGTCCCATCCTCCCCTTGGAGATGAGGGCTTATGTTCTCTCCAATATATGCGCCGTCGATTACGTCGTTCCCTTTGAGGAAGACACACCCTACAACCTCATAAAGGAGATAAAGCCGGATATCCTCGTAAAGGGGGGGGATTGGGATATAGACCGAATAGTGGGAAGGGATATAGTCGAGTCCTACGGCGGGAAAGTTTTAACCATACCCTTCGAGTTCGATATATCGACCACCAAAATAGTGGAGGAGATAAAGAGACGCTACTGCGGGGGTGGGGATTAAAATCGAAAACCTCCCGATGGAAACCTATAGATTCGATTTCCCCCTAAAGGTCTCCCCCTTCGACTTCATAGTCCACGAGGTGGCAGAGTTTCCCGAAGGGGATAACTACTTCCTCTACAAATTGGTAAAACGGAATTTAAACAGCAACGACCCCTATATAGTGGGCTACCTCAAAAGTTTAGGGGTGAGAGATTTCGGCTACGCCGGACTTAAAGACCGCTACGCCCTCACGGTGCAAAATGTCTCCCTCGACCGCTTTGTGGGTAAGAAGCTGATACGTCGGGAGCTGGGAAAATATTTCGCCCTCCTCTACGTGGGAAAGATAAGGCATAAGATACGAACGGGGTTTTTGAGGGGAAACCGCTTCTTTATAAGGCACCACAACAGACTTTTTACCACCTTCGGGTATTCGCTCAATTATTATGACTCGCAGAGGTTGGGAAAGAATGTAGCCCGCGGAAGGAGGTTTCTAAAGGAAAATCCTTCCAAAAAGTGGGAAAGGGTCTTTTGGGTCAACTCCTATCAAAGTTTCGTCTGGAATTTGACCGCCTTCGAGGTGCTGAAGCTAAAAATAGAGGAGTTCAACCGTCGGGTGGGTTTTGAAATTGTGAAACCCTGTCGTGTGGAGGAGGGAAAGGTTTTTCACATATTTCCCTGCTCGAGAGATAAAAACGCCCTGGAAGACCTCCTAAGGGAACTGACAAAAATCCGCATTCCCCTTGTGGGGTATAGGGTGAAATTGGAACCACCCATTAAGGAAATAGTCGAAAGGATACTCTCAAAGGGGGGTATTACCGTGGAGGACTTTAGGAGGTGGAGGCTAAAGGGCGATTACCGACCCCTCGCGGTGGAGGTGGGAGACATTAAGAGATACCCGCTAAGTTTGAGATTTTTCCTCCCCAAAGGTGCGTTTGCGACGGTTTACATAAAACTCCTTTGGCTTTGGGAGCGATTTCGTTAAATTTTTTAGTATGTTGTCAAGAAATGACCGTTTAACGTTGATGTTTCTACTCCTCTTTTTAGCAATTTTTATCGTTGGGCTTAGAGGGGTTTCTTATTTGGTCAGCTATGGAATAGTTAAGGAGTTCACAAACGGTCTCGCCCAAACCCTCAATTTGGTGGATAAACTGTATCCCTCCTTCCAACCTTTTGTGGATATTAAATTTTCCATTTTAGGGAATAAAGATGTCCTGCACATAGATAGGATTAACAACAGGATAACCTCCGATAGAGACTTTATCTACCATTACAACGGTTTTACGGTGAAGTGTTCGGTAATATACCAACCGCAGGAGAAGTATTATCTCATCTCCTGTGGGGTTGAATAATAGATAACCCCTTATGAAGGAAATAGCCCTTTTGCTCGACCTCGACGGGGTTCTGGTTAGGGACAAGAAGCTAAACCTCTTTCCCGATACCCTCTCCTTTTTGAGGTTTTTGAGAGAAGAAAACATACCTTTTAGGGTGGTTTCGAACAACTCCCGTATCCCCCCTAAGGAACTGCGGAAAAAACTCTCCGAAAGGGGGATTGAACTTAAAGAAGACGAACTCTTAACGGCTCTCATGGTTGCACCCCAATACCTGAAGAGGTTTAAATCGGTTTACCCCTTTTGTGAGGAGGCGGTAAAGAAGTACCTCAAAGAGGAGGGGATAAATATCGTCGACACACCGGAGGCGGCAGCGGTATTCGTAGGACAAAACCATTCGGTGGACTTTACCCAAATAAAGAAGGCCACCACCGCCCTAAAGGGTGGGGCTAAACTCGTCGCTGTGAACCTCAACAGGCTCGCCAAAGACAGCGACGGACTCTTTTACCCGGCGACCGGTAGCTGGATTAAGCTCTTTGCCACCGCCACCGATTACCCCGAAAGCGAAGTCGTCGCCTTGGGAAAACCCTCCGAGGAATTTTTCAAATTGGCTATGAAAGGCTTCGAGGGAAGGGAAATCCTCTTTGCGAGCGACGACTTTTACACCGACCTGATACCGGCGGAAAAATACGGAATAAAGACCGTATTCGTCACCACCGGTAAGTATTTGGAGGAAGACCTAAAGCGCGCCGGCTACAAACCCTTTGCGGTGGTGCACTCCCTTACCGAATTGTCCGAGCTTTTGAAATCCCTAAAAGCTTAATCCCCGCGCTACGCGCGGGCTCTTTTTTGAATTTTTACCTTTTAAATAAGCTAAAAATCTTATGTTGGAAAATGTAGCCCTTATTAGCGGAAGTTCCCACCCCGCCCTGGCTAAGCAGATTTCCGAAATCCTAAATATTCCTTTAACCGATACATTGGTTACCCGATTTTCCGACGGAGAGATTCGAGTTCAGATTAACGAGAGTGTTAGGGAAAAGAGGGTTTTTGTAATCCAAAGTCTTTGCAACCCGACAAATGACAACATTATGGAACTTTTACTTCTCATAGACGCGGCTAAGAGGGCTTCCGCCAAGGAGGTTAATGCGGTAATACCCTACTACGCTTACGCTCGTCAAGATAGAAAAGACCAACCGAGGGTGCCCATAAGTGCCAAAGTATTGGCAAACCTACTTCAAAGTGTCGGAACCGAGCGCGTAGTCGTGGTAGACCTCCACGCGGAGCAGATACAGGGCTTTTTCGATATACCGGTAGAACATATAAGCGCACTACCTCTATTCGCCGATTATTTGAAAAAACTCAATTTGCAGGACTTGGTAATCGTCTCCCCCGACGCCGGTGGGGCAAAGCGTGCCAATAAACTCGCCAAAAAGCTCGGCGCGGAGCTCGCGATAATCTACAAAATGCGCCCCCGTCCCAACGCGGTTGAGGTTTTCGACGTTATAGGAAATGTTGAGGGTAAAAACTGCGTTATCGTCGACGATATAGTCGACACTGCCGGAACCTTGGTAGCCGCCGCCGATATGCTTTTCCAAAAGGGCGCAAAGAGCGTTAGAGCTTGCATCACACACGGGGTTCTATCGGGTCCCGCCGTCGAGCGGATAAACAACTCCAAACTGACCGAGTTGGTTATCACCGACACCATACCGACCGACGACAAGCCTATTAGGAATAAAAAGGTGCTCTCGATAGCACCCACCATAGCGGAGGTTATCCGCCGTATAGTGGAGGGTAAACCCCTTTCGATACTCTTCGAATAATTTTCCACTTTTATTTTTTCCTTAGGCGATTAAACTAATACCTTTCGGTTTCCGGAAAGTAGCCCGGGAATTAAATCGCACTTAAGGAGGTAAAGAGGGCGATGAGAAGGATACCGCTCAAGGCAATTCCCAGAAGGATAGGGAGAAAAAGCGAACTCAAGAGGATGAGGAAAGCCGGTTGGCTTCCCGCCGAGGTTTACGGTAAGGGTGTGGAAAACCTCCACGTTTACATACCCAAAAAGGATTTCGAAAAGCTCCCCCACGGAGAGGCGTTTCTCATAAACCTCGAAGTTGAGGGAGAGCAAGAACCCAGAGTTTGCATCCTCAAAGAGGTTCAAACCGACTGGACCGGTATCAACCCCATACACGTCGACCTGCAAGACCTCACCCACACCGCCGAAATTGAAGCCGAAATTCCCGTCCATATTGTTGGAACCCCCAAAGGTATTGAGAAAGGCGGAACCCTCGAAGTTGCAATGCACACCATTACCGTTAAGGCTCCCCCCGCCAAACTGCCCGAGGTTATCGAGATAGACGTTTCCGACCTCGATTTGGGAGACGTTATTTACGTTAAGGATATCCCCGTTCCCGAGGGAACCAAAATACTCGACAACCCCGACGAGGTTGTAGTTGTTATCCTCGAACCCGAAGAGGAGAAAACCGAAGGAGAGGAAGCCGCCACCGAAGAGGGTGGAGAGGCTACCCAATAACCTTTTTCTTCTCTTGACTCCCCCCGTAAGGGGGGCTATAATTATTAAACTGGGTTTCGCCTAATCCCCTAAGCCGGAGTGGCGGAACTGGCAGACGCGGGGGATTCAAAATCCCCTGGGCCTCGCGCCCGTGCGGGTTCGACTCCCGCCTCCGGCATCAACCGATACCTTTCCCCTTGGGAAATCCGGTATGGAGTAATGCAATGGAGCAAAACAGGGATTGGTTCCATACGGTGGCTATCGTATACCCGTTTATACTCCTAATAGCGGGTTTGATACTTATGCTTCTTCCCAAAAAGGGGAAAGGAAAGAAAAGTTAACACCCGATGATGGAGAAAAAGAGGGATACCATAGCGGCGATAGCCACCCCTTACGGGGAGAGCGCCATAGGAATAGTCAGGCTCAGCGGTCCCAAAGCCCTTGATATCCTAAAAAAGGTCTTCAAAACCCCTTCGGGGAAGATAAAACCGCGCTACGCCCACTACGGTTGGGTTTTGGATAAAAACGGTGAGCCAATTGACGAGGCGGTCGCCATATACTACAAAGCCCCCCACTCTTATACCGGCGAGGATATGGTCGAGTTCAACCTCCACGGAAACCCCCTAATACTCCGCGAGGTTTTGCAAAGGCTCCTGGAGGAGGGGGCTAGGCTCGCCGAACCGGGCGAGTTTACCAAAAGGGCGTTTTTGAACGGAAAGCTCGACCTAACGCAGGCTGAGGCTGTCGCGGAACTCATATCGGCTAAAACCGACCTCGCGAGGAGGCTCGCGCTCAACCAACTTAGGGGTGCCCTCTCGAAGGAGATTAAACCCCTAAGGGAAGAACTCTTAATGCTCCACGCTTTGGTCGAAAGCTCCATAGAGTTCGAGGAGGAGGATATCCCCACCATCGAGAGGGAGGAGTTAGTCCGACGCCTCAAAGGAATTTTGGAGAGGGTTAACCGCCTGTTGGAGACGGCAAAAACGGGAAAGGCTATAAGGGGTGGCATAAAGCTGGCTATCGTCGGCAGACCCAACGTGGGGAAATCCTCCCTCTTTAACCGACTCCTGGGTGAGGACAGGGCGATAGTAACCGAAATAGCGGGAACGACCCGCGATTACCTCGAAGAGGTGGTAAACATAGGCGGTATTCCCGTCAGGCTTATAGACACCGCCGGTATAAGGGAGGCTACCGATACCGTCGAGAGGATAGGGGTTGAGCGCTCCCTTCAAAAGCTCCGCGAGGCGGACCTCATTCTCTTCGTTTTGGACGCCTCCCAACCCAAGCCCACGCCCGAGGAGGTGGAGCTCGCCAAACTGGTAGCCCAAAGCGGAAAGCCGACCATTTTGGTCTTGAACAAGATAGACCTCGGAAAGGTTATAGATTTATCCGACTTCCCCCTCAAGGGGGTTCCCATTGTCGAGGTCTCCGCAAAGAGCGGGGAAGGTATAGGGAAACTTAGGGAGGAGATACTTAAGGCGGTCGGTGTCCAGGCGGGAGAGGGCGGAAATATCTACATTTCGGTTCGACACGAGGAACTTTTAAAGAGGGCTAAAGCTGCCCTGGAGAACGCCCTCCGCTACCTCGAGGAGGGGGAATTCTATTCCCCGGAAATTTTGATGCTCGACCTCAGGGAGGCTTCCGACGCCCTGGGCGAGATTGTAGGGGAGGTAACAACCGAAGACATCCTCGGTCAAATCTTTTCCACTTTTTGCATCGGCAAGTAGTTAAACAACCGACGGAGGTAATCCGATGGCGGAAGAAATCAAGGAAACCAAGAAAGTAGAGGAGATAAAAGAAACCAACGAAGGGGTTGGGGAAAATTCCGACCCCAAGGGGGAGGAAAATCAAAACAACCCTCAAGAGGAAAAAAAAGAGGCTCCCACCGAAGGGGGTGAAAAGGGAGAAAATCCTTCCGAAGGTGAGGAAAAGAAAAAACCGACCCTTCAGTTGGAGTACACCTATCCGCAACTGATAGAGAAGACCCTCTCCGAACTGCAGAAGATAGGGAAGGAGCTCGGTCTTTCGAAGGTTAAGAGCCTCAAAAAGTCGGAACTCATCAAGAAGATACTCGAAAAGGAAGCCGAAAGGCACGGTCTCCGCTTTGTGGAGGGTGTCCTCGATATACGCCCCGAAGGTTACGGATTTTTGCGCTACGCGGAGAACAACTTCGCACCCTCTCCGCAGGATACCTACGTGCCGCCCAACCTGATTAAAAAGTTGGGACTCAGGGTCGGGGACGAGATTATAGGTTTTGCCCGTCCGCCGAGGGAGGGGGAGAAATACCAAGCCCTCATAAGGGTTGAGGCGGTTAACGGCATTCCCCCCTACGAGGCGAAAAAGCGTCCCCTCTTTGAGAAGCTCACCCCCTACCACCCCACCGAGAGGTTTAACCTCGAATACGACCCTTTGGAGCTCTCCACGAGGGTGGTAAGCCTCATAGCCCCCATAGGTAAGGGGCAGAGGGGTCTCATAGTGGCTCCGCCGAAGGCGGGTAAAACCACCCTACTCCAAAAGATAGCGACCGCGATAATACGCAACCACCCGGAAGTTCACCTGATGATACTCCTTATCGACGAGCGTCCCGAAGAGGTTACCGAAATGAAGCGCATCGTCGGTGAGGGGGCGGAGGTTATAGCCTCCACCTTCGACGAGCCGCCCGAAAAGCACATGCACGTGGCGGAACTGATGATAGAACGGGCTAAGCGTATGGTGGAAATGGGCAAGGATGTGGTTATACTCCTCGACTCGCTTACGCGTCTAACCAGGGCGTCCAACGCGGTAACCCCGCCCAGCGGAAGGGTGCTTTCGGGTGGTATAGAGGCAAACGCCTTCCTGCGCCCCAAAAAGTTCTTCGGTGCGGCGCGTAATATTGAGGGCGGTGGAAGCCTCACCATCCTGGCGACCGCCCTTATAGAGACCGGTTCGAGGATGGACGACGTAATTTACGAGGAGTTTAAGGGAACCGGTAATATGGAGATACACCTCGACCGCAGGCTTTACGAGAGGAGGGTCTTCCCCGCCATTAACATCGAAAAGTCGGGAACCCGTAAGGAGGAACTGCTCCTCGAACCTTGGGAGCTCCAAAAGATATGGGTTCTCCGGAAATTCCTCTCCACTATGGACGCCGTCGAGGCTATGGAGTTCCTCCTCGACAAACTTCGCAAGTTCAAAACTAACAAAGATTTCCTAAAGGCGATGAACGCCTGATTTTTTCTCCTCTTAAAGTTTTCCCTTATGCAAATCCCCTTTTTGGAAAGGTATATAGACGACCTATTTCGGTTGGCGGTAATACAGCGCTGGAACGACCACCCGAGACCCTTCAACATCACCGAGCTCGACAAGCAGGGGCACAAGGCGATAGTAGCCTACCTCTTTGCGAAGATAGAGGAGACCGAAAGGGGGAAATCTGTAAATTGGAACGGACTTATTGAGGGTTTAATATTCGAAGCCCTCCAGAGGTCGGTCTTTACCGATTTGAAACCCCGTCTGTTTCACAAACTCTTAGAGACCAAAAGGGGAAAGTTAAACGAATACCTCTTCAGGACCTACGAAAGGTATTTAAGGAACTTCGACGACCGACTTTGGGAGCGCTTTAAAAAATACTTTTCCGACGATAGTTTTTTAAGCTTCGAAAAGCACATTATAAGGGCTTCCCACTTCATACCCACCTATTGGGAGTTTCAGTTCATTTATCCCCTTGCAAGGGCTATGCCGAACGCCGACCGCGTAAAGGAGGAGTTGGAAAACACCCTCGAGGATTTTCACCACCTAATCGGTATTCAGAGGTTTCTACTAAGGCGCAAACTCTATAGCTTTATAAACCTCTGCGGACAGCTCCGCTTTCAAAAGAGGTGGATTTCGGTCGAGAGGATACCCCAAACCTCGGTGATGGGGCACCTCTTCTTCGTGGCGACGCTCGTTTATCTCTTGATGAGATTTATAGCCCGCGAAGCGGGGATTTCTATTTCCGATAGGGCTTATTATTCGACCTTCTTCGCCGCCCTCTTCCACGACCTGCCCGAGATAATCACGAGGGACATCATCTCCAACCTAAAAGATATCCTCGGGAGGGAGGAGATTAGGAAAATCGAGGTCGAGGGATTGGAAAACGAGGTTCTCAGCCTCCTCCCGGGCTATATAGCCGACGAAATAAGGGTCTTTTTGGCACTCGTTCCCCCCGATAGGTCTTTGGATATAGACGAATTCGCCGATAGGGTTTTCAAAAGTGGCAAATTCCATTTGGTGGAGGGTGGAGACCTCTCCTTTTTAGGTGAGGATGACGGTTATCCCATCTGGGGGACTCTGATAAAGTTTGCCGACCTCCTATCGGCGTATTACGAAGCCTACTACACCCTAAAGCACGGAATTAGGAACGACGAGCTCGAAAGAGCCCTCCAGGGGTTGAGGGAGAAACTGATAACCCACCCCTTGGCGGAGAGGTTTGAGGTTTTAAAAGTTGTTGTTTAGTATTTTATCAATCAGTTTTTTAATATAGTTTCCTTCCATAAAAAGTATGTTTCTATTTTCCAATTCCTCTTTGGAAACTTCCCGATTGGAGTATCTTTTAACCATATCTTTAATTTCCTCATAGGGACTTACCGATACAATAAAAGCGCTAAGCTTTAGTTGCATATTTTCACATCTATTTTCCAAATATTTGTTAACAATAGCTTCTATTTCCTTGATATCTTTGGTGCAAAACTCCACCTTAGGACTGTAAATTCCCTCATTTCTCAAGCCTTTTGGGTCTATAAAAACGATGTGTTGTACATTTTGTTTATTGCTTACTATCCACATTATAAAGTCGGGATAGAAACCGCTTTCGTTTACCAAAAAGCCTATTCCTCTTTTTGCCAAATTCCTTAAGAGGTATATCTCAAATTCCCCGTATTTCTTTCCTTTTTGGGTTAAAAATTCTTTCAAATCTCTTACAAACTTTGTTTCCCCCTCATTCAACCTTACGGGAATTGTTTTAATCTCCTCAAAGTGTTCTCCGTCAAATATTGCTAATGGAGTGTATAGGTGTTTATCAAAGTGAACCAAAAAGGTTTTTTCAAAGTTGAAATCCTTCCACTCCGAAGGTATATTCCCACATTTAAATTCGTTAATCCATCCTTTGATTTTTTCAATGTTTTTGCTATCCTTTTTGGGTATTTGAACAACTATTTCCCCGTTAAATGGAAATAGGTTTGTATCCCTTTCAATCTCTATAGGTTCCGCTATTAGGTTTTTGTAAATAGCTTTCTTTTTCGCTTCCTTGTAGAATTCATCAATGTATTTTTTTAGAAGCATAAACGCAATTTCTTCTATTTCTTTAAAACCGTTAAAGGTTCTAGGTTTTACTTTATTCCCTTCAACGGTTAAATTCTCCGTTTCCGTAAGGAATAGTTTGTATTTCTTTTCCTCTAAGAGTTTTTCAAAAACTTCTTTCACACTTTGAGTGTCAAATTGCAGATTAAACATCTCCTTTATTTGTTTGTAGTTTTCCAATTCATCGGTAATTTCGTTCCAATCCAAAAATCTTAAATCGTCTTTTGAGATATAAACGGAGTCTTTTTCCGCAATGGTTGTTTTATCCTTCAAACCTTTTCTTATAACTACTTTAGGAGTCAAGTTTAACTTAACCTTTTTGGCTATTTTTTCGTCATATTCCAATTGTAGTAGTTGTTTGTAGAAATCGAAATCGTCGGGAGTTTTTAAAACATAGAGTTTATTGTTCCATTTGCATTTCTCGTTATATCGTATTTCAATCTCAAAGGTTTCGTAATTTACGTCTTCTTTGGTAATGACATCTAAGAACCTATCCATATAGTTTGCATTGATTCCGAAAATGTAGAGCGTTTGCAAAACTTTTAGTTTTCGGTTTGCATTTTCCTCCCTTTTGAGGGAGTAGTTTTTACCTTTTAACCTTACTCCCCTTCCGAAAAGCTGTATAACTTGGGCTCCCTCCTTTTTTCCGATATTGAGTAAACACATAGAGGAAACTCTCCAGCTGTCCCAACCTTCTATGAACTTTTTTGAACCTATCAGTAAATTTATTGGAGAATTGTTTTCGTTTATTTTGAAAAACAGACTATCCTCAAAGTGGTCTTCCTTAAAGGAAATTCCCAAAGTTTGGGATACCTTCTTTTCAAAACTCCTTACATCTCCTATGTTTATCACTCCAAAGTAGGTTTGGGAAGTTTTTACCTTTAAGCCTATTTCTCCTTCCGCATTTTTTATCTTGTATAGTTCCAAACTACCAAAGCCGTGGAATACTCTCTCGTAAATATCGTTTACCAATTCGTTTAAGTCTCCCTTAAATGTTTTGTTTAAAATTTCCTCCTCTAACACCTTTAGGTTTTCCGAAAATTCTTTCAAAAATTCGTGTTTTCCTTCCAATATTTCTTTAACATTTCCCTCTAAACGGTTTCTATTAGAAAGAACTTCTTTTAGGAATTTAACCACCTTTTCTACATCAGTAATAACCTTCTTCCCGCTAACGCTACTTCCTACAAAAATCCACAGAGGTTTTTCTATGTTATATTCCTTAAATTCATCTCTGTTTTGCTCGTATAGGAAAAGCTGTTGGTAATAGGTTAACAAACCTGCGGTAAGCAAAAGTTCCTCCTGCCTTTCGCTAAATTCTCCCTTTCCGATATTGAGGACTTGAAAGTCCTTTCCGTATCCGTCAAAGTAAAAATACTTGTAAGGATAGCTAAAAATTATCGCTTTTGTGTATTCGTCGTATAAATCTTGGCTTTCCTTTTTTGGTTTTCCCCTTGAGTCAAACTCTATAATTTGTCCGAAAGTAGCGGAGTATTCAAAGATAAAACCGTTTTCCGCTAAAGTTTCCCTTACCTTTTTCCAAGTTTGTTCTTCGGTTCTTTGTCCTTTGTGTCCTTCATCTATAAAAACCAAATTTTTTCCTTTAAACCAATTAACATCAACGGTAACTCCTTCTCCTTTTTTCTCAAGTTTCAATTTGTGGATGTCTATTACCAAGATTTCACCGCTTTGAGTGTTTAAATCACTATCGTTCCCCCTATAGAGTTTGCAAGGTATTCCACTCTTTTTGAGTTCGCTGTAGTGTTGTTCCGAAAGTCCCTCGTTGGGAGTTATTAGGAAAATTTTGTCCCATTTGTTGAAATACTTCAAAATTTGCCAATAGTTGATATGCATTATTATAGTCTTTCCACCACCGGTGGCTATCCAATAGGCTAACTTTTTGAGTTTTTCCTCTTTAAATTCTCCTATTTGTGTATTGTTTTTCTCGTTAAACTCGTTTAGGAATCTGTTTAATTCTATTAAAAACTCCAAACGGTGGTTAAAATATCTATCCAAAAAGATTTCGGTAAACAAAACTGCCAAGTATTGGAAATATTTGAGATTAAAATTCGGCAAATTTCTGTTTTTTCTTAATTTCTCCACATATTTCCTTATAGTGTTGTCGTATCCTAAAAGTTCCTCCTCGGTGAGTTTTTTATTCTCAATTCCTATAAGTGTGTTAACAAAATAACTTCTTCCATCATTGTCGTAGCCTTCTTTTACATCCTTTAAGAGTTTTCTAAGTTCTTCAAAGTTTTCAAATCCTAAAAGGTCTAAAAAGAAGTGGTTTAAAACCAAATGCTTTTCCAATTGGAGCGCCATTTTAACCTACCTCTTCAAACATTAGTTTTCTAAAGGTCGGCTCTATAGCTTTATAACCGCACACAATTGCATCGCCGTTTATGTAAAGTTCATCGGGAGCGTATTCTTTGATTTCCCTTTCAATAATATCCCTATCTTTTACATAATCTAACTCTTTTAAACTTCTCCAAACTATTGCCACTTTTTTATTATCTTTTTCCCCAAAAACAAAGATGTATTTCCTTCCGTTTTCCTCTAAGGTTTTGTATCTGTTGACTTTTACACCGAATAGGTAGTTAAAGGTTTCCACCACATCCACATTTACGGTTTTTAGCTCGTAATTTTCATACACTTTTAGTTTGTAATTAAACGGGTCTGCAAGGTTTTCGTTGTTTAAAAGCGTATTACTTCCTTTGGTTTCAAAGTCAAGCATATACTTTACAAAGTAGTCGGGAAGACTGTAGAGGAATTCTCTTTGTTTTTCATCTAATTCTTCAAATTTCTTAAATTCTATGTTTTCCAATGCGTCTTCGTATTGTTCTAAGGTGTGGTATTTGAAAAATACTCCTAAGCCATCCATATCTTGCGGTTTTCCTTCCTTCCAATTAAAGGAATAAGCTATTTTTTTAATTCTTGGAATAATGACTGTGTAGAAATAATCCGATATTTCTACCAATATAAATTTTCTATTTCCACCATCTTCTTTGTTTAATTTCATTACTGCGTGGGCTGTTGTGCCTGAACCTGCAAAGAAATCTAGGATAATACTACAATTTGATTTATTTGTAAGCTGTATTAGCTTACTAACCAATTTAGTAGGTTTAGGATTACTAAAAATTCCTTTTTCTAAAATATTACTAACTTCTTCATTAGCTTCATGAGTATGTCCGAATTCTTCATATTTCCATATACTACCTATTTTCCTTCCTTTTTCTTGAACATCTTTTAAAAAGGTTTTTACTACAGGCTCTTTGCCTTTTGAGGGAAAATAAATCCTATTTTCATAGAAAAGTTCCAGTAATTTTTCCTTACTATATCTAGGAAACCGTCCAGGTGGACATATCCATTTAAATCCATTAGGAAAAACAAATTCACGATATTGATGTATGCTTCCACTTTTCGCATGCAAAGGTGTAGCTTTCCAGGGACCACGAGGGTCATTATCAGGATTTGAGTATCGTTGATTCATTTCTTCAGTTCTAGGTAAGGAAAAAGGTTCTAACTTAGAAATTAACTTTGCATATAATAATAAATACTCATGTTGTTGAGAGATAAACTTTACATCATTAGATACAGTGTATTTACTATGCCATACTACTTGCATAATGTAATTTTCAGAGCCAAATAAATGGTCCATTAAGTTTCTAAGTGAATGAACGGAAGTATTGTCTATACTTATAGCAATTACTCCCTTGGAAGATAAAATTTTTTTTGCAACTAATAATCTATTCTCCATCATCGTTAACCATGAAGAATGTTGATAACTGTCCTTATAAAGGAATTCATCATTTCCAGTGTTATATGGCGGGTCAATATAAATTGTTTTTACCTTTTCCCTATATTTCCCTAAAAGCAAATTGAGAGCCTGCCAATTTTCCGATTTAATCAAAATACCGTCCAAAATATCGTCTAAATTGCGGTTTTTGGAAACCTCACAAATCAATTTCCACTTAAAGTTTTCGTCAAAATATCTTGTATCAATAGGCAGTTTCTTCCAATTGCCTTTTTCATCTTTTAAATCCTCTTCCGATTTCACTTCAAGTCCAAATAATTCTTTCCACTCCTTAAGTTGTTTTTCGTTGTTTAAAATCTCACTCAATACGGATTTGAGAAATTCCTCTCCCGCATATTTTTCAATACGGTCTAAGGTAATCACATAATGGGTGGAAATAACAAACTTCTTTTTCTCCCAAAGTCTCTTTTGAAAGTTTTCCAATTGGGATAGAAATTCTATAACTTTTAAGGCTACTCTCCTAAAGGCTCTAACTCCTATCAGATAAAGCCTTAGTTTGTCAAAGTATCCGCTTTTATCCAAAATATCCAAGTCTTCTAACTGTAAAAACTCATTTTTGATATAAAAATCTAATTCCCTTGTAAGGAATTCCTTTAAATTTTTGTGGATAAAGTAATCAGTTGTGTTCCTTTTGGTAAAGTTCCTTAAGTGTTTCTCTATATAACTTTTACCATCTTTGGATTTGGGGTCTTTTTCAAAAATTAACCTTGCGGGGGAATTTTGAGGGATTTTTTCCTTTAAGGTCTTAACTATATCCTTATTAATCTCCTCTTGAACCGCTTTGGTATTTCCCTTTTTGTATTTCTCCTCTTCCTCTTCGGTGGGGTGTCTGTATTCAAAGTTAATGGTTAATTCGTTGTTCTTTTCATTAAAATCGTATGGTTGCTCTTTGTGTAGGAAAAACCTTTGTCCGTTGGGTTTGGCATTGGCTACCTCATCCTGGATATTTATCAATTTGAAAACCACTTTTAGTTTGTTGTCTATTTTGAAAACATACTTTCGTAGATATTCGGTTGTTTTGATGTAGTATTGGTCTTTGTTAGCCCAATAGAGGTAAACTTCTTCCCCGTTGTAGGGAATGCAATACTTTTCCTTTCTGCCGTATCTCCTTTGGGAAATGAAATCTCCATCTTTGTAGTATCGGGAGAAAAACTCTATTAGGTGATTGTAAATTTCTTTTTCTAAATTTCTTGCAGTATTAATTTGTTCTATCTGTTTTTTTAACCTTTCATATTCCGCAATTTCATCGGCAAAATCTTCTCTGTAAATTTTAGCTCTTTCCTTATCTCCTTTTTCCAAAGCTTCTAAATATTTTTTAACTCCGCTTTTGGAGGAAATTTTCTTCAATTCCTCTTCTAATTCCTTTTGTTCCTCCGCACTTATCAACTCCAATTGTGTTTTAACTTCCTCTATTAGTTCCTTTTCTATAAAATTTTCTATTTCCTTCCTTTTGTAGTTGATTATTCGGTAAATTCCGAAGTCTAAATCTTCTTCCTCCAATTGAAATATTTGTTTTAAGGTTTCCTTTAGTTTTTCTTGTAAATTGGTGCTTGACATTGCGGAAGCCTCCAAAATATTTTTTAATTTAAAAACCGTGAAAAAACCAAAGAGGGGACAGAAAGTAGATTAGCTAAGATTAAAGTTTTATCTGCTTGAGGCTGATAATTTCGGGTATCTGACGGAGGAGCTCGAGAGCCTCTTCGGGTGCGGGTTCGTCGAGGTTTAGAACCCCTATAGCCCTTCCGCCCCTCTTTTCCCTACCGAGTTTAAAGCCGGCTATGTTTATGTTGAACTTGCCGAGGATATTGCCTATCTTGCCGATGACGCCGGGAATATCGCGGTTTTCGAAGACGAGCAGAACACCCTCCGGTTCTACATAAACCTTAAAGCTGTCTATCTGAACGAAGCGCGGCAGGTATCCCTCGAGAACGCTCCCGGCGACGCTCCTCTTGCCCAGGTCGGTGTAGACGGTCACCTTAACGAGGTGTTTGAAGTCGGGGCTGTCCTCGCTGGCGACCTCCTCCACCTTTATGCCCTTTTCGCGGGCTATGAAGGGCGCGTTCAGTATGTTAACCGGGTAGTCGACGGTCTCCTTCAGGATACCGCTAAGAACCGCGGCGGTAATCGGCTTTACGTGTTCGGCTATATCGCCGTAGACCTCTACTTTGACCTCCCTCGGGTGGACGCCCGCCCACTGGACGATAAAACGCCCCATCTTTTCGGCGAGGTCGAGAACCGGCTTTATAAGCCCCAGCGCCGAGAGATCGGGGAAGGGCGCGTTGACGACGTGCTCGGGAGTCTCGCCCTTAAGCGCCTTTAACACCTGCTGGGCTACCATAACGGCGACGTTGGTCTGCGACTCCCTCGTGTTTGCGCCGATGTGGGGAGACAGCGAGAGGTTTATCTTACCCTCCTCCCAAAGTTGGAGAAGTGCGTCTATAAACTCCTTGGGCGGGGGTTCCGGTTTGAACACGTCGAGGGCTATCCCCTTAATCTTGCCGGTTTTGGCAACCTCCACGAGGTCGTCCTGATTTATTATTCCCCCCCTCGCGCAGTTTACTATGTAAACCCCATCCTTCATGAGTTCCAATTCCCTCTTAGATATCATGTTGAGGGTTTCTTCGGTGAGGGGGGCGTGTATGGTCAGGACGTCAATCTCCTTTAGCATATCGTCGAGGTTGTCGACCAGCTTAACGCCGAGGCGTTCCGCCTTTTCGGGGGGGATATAGGGATCGTAGGCGTAGACCTCCATACCGAAGGCTTTAGTCCTTATGGCTATCTGGGAGCCTATATTTCCCAAACCTATAATTCCGAGCTTCTTGCCGAAGAGCTCTTCGCCCATAAACTTTTTGCGCTCCCATTTGCCCTGGGCGACCGATTGGTGGGCTTTGTGTCCGTTCCTCATGATGGTGAGCATGTGCATCATGGTGAGTTCGGTCGCCCCTATGGTGTTGGCGCCGGGTGTGTTGACGACCAGTATTCCTCTTTTGGAACACTCCTCCAAATCGACGTTATCGACGCCCACACCAGCCCTTCCGACAACCTTCAGGTTTTTGGCGCGTTCCAAAAGCTCTTTGTTTACGGGGGTGCGGCTTCGGGTAATAATCGCGTGGTAGGGTTCTATAATCTCGAGGAGTTCCTCGAAGGGTATTTCCGGTCTGTAATCGACTTCCACTTCGGGGTCGTTTTGGAGTATCTTAATCCCCTCTTCGGCTATGGGGTCGGTGATGATAACCTTATAGGTCATAAGGTCTCAATTTTATTCCCGCAAAGGTGTTGCCCCTTCCCCTGTCCTCCAAAAGGTGCGAAAAGAAAGGAAACCCCTATCGGGGGTTGTTTTGTTTCCCCTTCAAGAGGAAATTGGCTATTATCGCCCCGTGCTTAACCGCCCAGTCGCTGACGACTATTTCCCCCTTTTGGAAGAGCTCCAGCGTGCGCCAGAATATCGCCGCGCCGGCGACAATCGCCTCCGCCCTTCTGTCCTCTATTTGGGGGATTTTCCTCCTCTCCTCCACGCTCATGGAGGACAACTTTTCGAACCAATACCTAATCCTCTCTTTGGTTAAAACCTTTCCGTTTACCTCTTTCGGGTCGTAGGGATATATCCCGTATTCGAGAGCGGCTATCGTTGTTATGGTTCCTCCCAGACCTACGAGGGTATCAACCGGTCTTGCGACCTTTGAGATTTCCCCGTCGAGGAATTCTATTAATTTTTTCAATTCCTCCGCCGTAGGCGGGTCGTGTTTTAAAAAGGTTTCGGCGAGGTTTACAATCCCAAAGGGGAGCGATACGACCTCTTTCGGCTCCTCTCCCTCACCGAAGATGTATTCGGTGGAGCCTCCCCCCTGGTCTACAACGCAGACCTTACCCTTAGGGCGGACAGCGTAGTAGGCGCCCAGATAGGCGTATCTCCCCTCTTCCTCCGGGGGAATTACACGGATTTCTATTCCCAGCTTTTGGACTTCGTTTAAAAACCTGTCTCTATTTTGGGCTACCCTCAAGGCTTCCGTTCCCAAAGCGAGGCACTTATCGACTTTATATTCCTCGCAGAGTTTTTTGTATCTCTTTAGAACCTCGAGGGTTTCCTTTATAGCCTCCTCCGAAAGGAGTTTGGTCTGCTTTACCCTCCTTCCGAGGGCGGTTATATGCCCCTCCTCGTAGAGTATCTCGAAGGTATTCCCTTTAATCTCCGCTATCGTTATCCGGGTGGAGTAGGTTCCTATATCTATAACGGCAACCCTCATAAGGGAGGGGATTTTAAGCCCCCCCGTAGAGGAAACTTAATATTCCCAATTTCCTGCAGAGGAGACCTATAACCGCACCCAACGATAGGAAGGGAACGAAGGGAACCGCAAATTGAAGGGAGCGGTTTCTGACTACCTGCGGGAGGAAGAAGAGAAGCGCGAATATCGCACCCAAAAAGAGGGAGCAGTAAACGCCGGTATAGCCCTCAAAAGCCCCAATCATAGCCAAGACCTTCGCATCTCCCAGCCCGAGGGGAACTATTCCCTTTAGGAAGTAGTAGAGCAGTATCAACAGAACCACGACGCCTGCACCTATCAGCGCGGCTATAAAGCTTTCGGTGGAGGTTATGTCGGGGCGGAAGAAGGAGAGCGCCAAGCCTGCAACCAGCCCCCCGAGGCTGAGGGTATCGGGAACCTCGAAGGTTTTCCAGTCGATGAGGGAAATAACGAGGAGTATGTAAACCATCAGGGTATAGGAGAAGACTGTCAACCAACCTTGGTCGGAGTATAACAGGTAGACCACCACCGGTGTTATTCCTCCGAGGAGTTCCACTAAGGGGTAGCGGAGGGGTATCTTCCACCCGCAGTGGCGGCATCTACCCTTCAAAACCAGGTAGGAGATTAGCGGTATGTTGTCGTACCACTTAATGGGGGTTTTGCAGTTGGGGCAGTAAGACCTCCCCTTGAGGATACCTTTGAGGTTCTCCCTTTCCGAAAAGCGGTAGATGAGGACGTTTAAAAAACTCCCAACGGTTAGACCGAAAACAAATAACACAAAGAGGACGAGGTATTCCATTAAAACCTAAAAGGGTAAGGGAGAAAGGGGAAAACCTATTAGCGGTCTCCGTAAGCCTTCTCCCCGTGAAGGTGTTTGTCGAGACCTTCGATTTCGACCTCTTCGGGAACGCGCAAGCTGCCGAAGATTGCGCCGACGACCTTAAGTAGTATCCAGCTGACAACGGCGGTGTAGACGATAACTACAACCGTTCCCACTATTTGGGGAACTATCAGGGAAACGCCGCCGTAAAAGAGACCGTTGGCGTCGCCGACAGCCTTGGAGGCGAAGAGCGCTATGGCGAGGGTTCCGGTTATACCGCCAACGCCGTGGACGCCGAAA
>JALVTI010000142.1 GCA_027035985.1 Aquificales bacterium
GCCGTTTCTCCCGATTGGGATATAGCCAAAATTAAGGTATTTTCGTCCACCGGTATATCGGCGTATCTGAATTCGGAAGCGTAAATAACCTCGTTGGGAATACTGGTATATTTTTCCAGCCAATATTTTCCGATTAGTCCGGCGTGATAGGACGTTCCGCAGGCTATAGTTATTACACGGTTTATTCTGTCGATGTCAAAAGGTAGCGTCAGGTCTTGAGAGAGGAAACCTCCGATTGTATCGGCTATAGCCTTCGGTTGTTCGAATATCTCTTTCAACATGAAATGTTTAAAACCACCCTTTTCCGCCGAAAGGATATCCCAGGGGACAACAAAAACCTCTTTGCTAACCGGTACCCCTTCAAAGTTGTAAACCTCCACCGAATCCCGTTTCAATACCGCGATTTCTCCATCGTCGAGGGAAATGGTATTTCGGGTGTAGGGCAATATAGCCGGAATATCGGAAGCCAAAAAGTTTTCCCCTTTACCCAAACCCACCACCAGGGGGGAACCCTTTTTTACCCCTATTATTTTGTCCTTTTCCAAAGGGGTTATAACGGCGAAGGCAAAGGCACCCTTTAAGCGGTTCACTGTTTTTAATACCGCATCGAATAGATTACCTTTGTAGTATTCGGCTATCAAATGGGCTATAACTTCGGTGTCGGTTTCCGACCTGAAGTGGTGACCCTTTTCCTCCAATTCCTTTCGAAGTTCCAAATAATTTTCGACTATCCCGTTGTGGACAACTGCAAAAAGTCCCCTCTCATCGGTGTGGGGGTGGGCGTTAACTTCGGAGGGTGCGCCGTGGGTTGCCCACCTGGTATGTCCTATACCTATATTCGATTTATACTGCTTGCCCCAAAGAGCTCTAATCAATTCCCTGATTTTTCCGACCTTTTTTTCAACAACGAGTTTGTCGCCTTCTATAATCGCTATACCGGCGGAATCGTAACCCCTATACTCCAACCTCTCCAAGGCGCTCAGTAGTATTGGAACGGCGTAATCGTTTCCTATGTATCCAACAATTCCGCACATCGGTTAGAGAGAAAGTTTAACCTTTGAGGAAAACGAGTAAAAAAATAAAGATGTTTAAAGAACCATTTTTCCTAGCTGATAGGTTAAAACCGATAAAATCCAGGCGGTGGTTAAATTTAAGAAAATCGAAAATAGTGCAAACCTCCAACCGAACTCCTGCCACATTACGGCAACTGTAGCCGCGCAGGGGGTGTAGAGGAGCACAAAGACTATAAAGGCTAGGGCACTCGCGGGGGTAAATAGCTTTTTTATTCTCTCTAACATCCCCGATTGTGGAGTTTCGGTCTCAAATACCCCCGGTAGGAACTGGTTTACAACCATTTCTACGGAACGGATTAATGCGTTTAAAAGACCCTTTAACTGTTTCTTAAAATCTTCCCAAAAGTTTACCTTTACCGGTTTGGGAGATTTATCTTCAACTCCAAGAATGGTTCCGTAGGAAGTTATTACTATCTCCTTTGCCAGAAAACCGGGTATTAAAACGGCTACATTTTCCCAGTGTTCTCCAAAACCGGCGGGTTTAAATACGGACTGTACAGTTGTGGCGATTTTCCCTAAAAGGGTATCCTTTGGAGGTGCCCCGTAGGGTAGGTTCATCAGTATCCAAACCCCCAGGTTGGCGAAGAAAATAACCGTTCCCGCACGGTGGACGAATTCCCAAACCGGTGTCCACATCGAACGGAAGAGGTCTTTTAGGTGGGGAAACCTATAGGGGGGAAGCTCGATAATAAAGGGAACCTCCAAAAGGTCTTTTTTAAACAGGGTTTCCCTTAAAAGGAATGCCATCAAAATGGCGACCGCCACACCCAAGAGGTACATACCGAAAACGACAAACGAAGGGTGTTCGGGAAAAAAAGCGAGGGCTATTAAAACATATACGGGTAAACGGGCGGAGCAGGACATAAATGGAATTAGAAGAGCCGTTAGCTTGCGTAAAGCCGAATTTTCCAAAGTGCGGGTAGCCAATACCGCCGGAACGTTACAGCCGAAACCCAAAATCATCGGCACAACCGCTTTACCCGTTAGTCCCAAATAGCGCATAAATCTGTCGGCTACAAAAGCGGCGCGGGCGAAATAGCCGCTATGTTCCAACAGTCCCAGAGCCAGATACATAAAGCTCAACACCGGAATAAAACTTGCGAAAAAGCCTATACCTCCTATTAGTCCGTTGAGAACCAGGGAAATCGCCCAATCCGGGGCGTTAAACTTTACCAGTAGGTATTCCGTGTATTTACCTATAAAACCGTTGATAAAACCTTCCAGCCAATCCACCAGTGGTGCCGAAACATCGAAGGTGAATTTAAACACCAGAAACATAACCAGGAAAAAGAGGGGGATACCGGTGTAGGGATTCAATAGAATTTTGTCCAACAAATCCTGTAAGGATTTCTCCCGCCCTTTAGAGGTTCTTATGAGAACCTTTTTAAGAAACCTTGATATGGCTTTGTAACGTTCCTCCGTTATAACCTCATCGGGAGGCATGTTGAACGCTTCGCTTAGGTAGTGTCTTTCCTTTTTACAACACTTTGAGAGGTCAAAGGAAAACCGTTCCTTTAAGAGTTTTGCCAGGTATTCGTCCCCTTCCAGGGCTTTAATCTGAAGCCACCTTTTGGGGAAGACTGAAGAAAAAGGTTTGTCCTTTATCCGTTCCCATACCTTTTGTAAAACCTCCTCAACCAGTTGGGAAAAGCGGAAATATTTGGGTTTTCTCCCTTGGGTATAGGTGTCGATTATTGCCTTTAACAAGTTGTTGATATTCCAACCGGTTTTTCCTATTACCGGCACGGCTTTGACGTTTAACTCCTTTTGGAGAATGTTCAAATTCAGGGTGTAACCACTCCTTTGAAATTCATCCCACATATTGAGTGCTATAACGGTGGGAATTTCTAACTCCAATAGTTGGGAGGTTAAAAATAGATTTCTTTCCAAAAGGGGAGTTTCAATAACGTTGACAATAACATCCGGTTTTTCGTGGATTAAAAAATCCCTCGTTATCCTCTCCTCGGGTGAATAGGGGGACAGAGAGTACACGCCCGGTAAATCTATAAGCTCAAGTTCATAGTCTCCGTAATTTACCGTGGCGGTATATTTTTGAACCGTTATTCCAGCCCAATTTCCTATTTGAACATCTCCCCCCGCTATTCGGAATATTAGAGAGGACTTTCCCACATTGGGTTGCCCGACAAAGGCAACCCTTATTTTCCCTTTCATCTTTTAACCTCTGGAAAGAAATTTAAACTCAATCTCAAAATAGAGAGGTTGATAAAAAATGAGGATTTAGAAAGCGACCGTAAAGCGGACACCAAAGGTGGTAGCCTCCAGAGTTTGGGTTTCAAATTTCTCCCTATCCCATTGAAGGTCGAACGTTATATCCCCTTCCCATAGGGGGAATTCGTAGTAAATCTCACCGGTTTTAGCATCCTTTAGGGAGCTTATTTTTTTGTTCCCCAACGAGTAAGCGACACCCATACCCATCCGTCCGTTTAAGGGGAGTTCCTTTATTACAGCCCCTGCGCTGTAGAAATTCTTTAAGTCACCCGTCGAGGTGTGGGTATTTATTCCCGCCCTTGCGAAGATACCAATCGATTTATTCACCGTTTGGTCTACCGATATGCCGATACCCTCCAAACGGTCGTAATCCCCATTTTCTTTTTCAAAAGCTTTTGAAGTGGTGAAGTAAAAGACCCTATAATTACCCTCCCCCAATGGGTTCTTTTGAGAGTAGGTTATCTGTCCCGCGTAGTAGGTGTAGTTCTTTCCGCTATCGGTTTTTGAATTAATAGCCAAAGCTTTAAGGGTTAGATTTTCCCTTTCGAATTCAACCACCCCACCCAAATCGTAAGATGGGAGGTTTGCCAGCGGGTCGTTTACAAAAACGTCGTTCATAAATTGTGTTGTCTCGTCGTTGGCAAAAGCGTTGTCGTCTATATATGCGGTGGCGTCAATTATTCCACCCGTAAAGGATAGATTGAAATCTCTCCCCGTAAGGGTGTGCCGATACCAGGCTTCCAGTAAATAATCCCTGTTTCTCCCATTGATGTTTTTTAAATCGTCCTCCAAATCGTCGGCGTTGGGCATAAACAGAAAACCCTTTTTGGAAAAAGTTTTCTTTAAACCGTTTCCATCGGCGAAGGAAAAGGTTAATTGAATTTGGTCTACATCCGTCGGGTGAAAGTTTAGACCTATATCGGTAGCGACGGAACCCTTTCCAACATTGCCGGATACATCTTTTGAAAAGTCCGCATATTGGTATACCGCCGTTAAGGAGACGTCCACCGATAGGTTTTTGTTAACCTCCAGTGCAAACAGCGATAGGGGAAAAAGGGTGAAGAATAAGATGCCTATCCTCGGGTTCATAATATTTTTTCCCTATTATAGGAACCTCAAGGAGCTCTATTTCCTGATGATGGAACTCATTTAACAACACTCGCATGGGTTTTATATTAAAAATTTCCCGTTCGCGGATGGTTCTTTGAAGCTGAGACGCCCCTTCGCAAAGGGGTTGACAGATTAAAAAACTCAGCTATATTAAAAACTTCTAGAGTTGGTTCTTTAAAAATACAAGCTCAACCGCCTCCGGCGGCTGGGAAATATGATGAAGCTCACTTGACAGGGTGAGCTTCTTGTGATATATTAAAAATCTTGCGCGAATGACGCGCGGCTCCTTGGCAACTGAATAGGGAAGGCCCTCCCTCTTGATTGAGGTGGCGTAATCGTTCCCCTACGGGACGCTCCTTGAGGGCTCCCAAAGGTCATTTTTAGAAGAGTTTGACCCTGGCTCAGCGCGAACGCTTGCGGCGCGCCTAACACATGCAAGTCAGGGGGCCCAGCCC
>JALVTI010000143.1 GCA_027035985.1 Aquificales bacterium
CTGACGAAGGACGAAATCGCAAACTCCCCGCCGAGCATAAATTTAATTTGGCTGTTTAAAAGCTCGAGAATAGTCCAAAGTATCAGCAGGTCACCCAAAGCCGCTATTATGCCGTGATAGATGTTTCCATTACTAAAAATGTGATAGATATCGCTTCCCAATAAACCTATTATGAAAACCGAGAGTAATATTAAGCCGAAAAGTATAAAACTATCCAAAAGTAAACCAAATCTTGTTGCAACCTTTAGTATAGATTTGCCAAATCTACCCAAAGAGAGGAGTTTTTTTGTCTCTATATCCACATAGTGGGAGATAATGACGTCCAAGTTAAGGTCTAAAACTTTATTTAAACTCTTTAATGCGGCTCTAAATTTTTCTATTTCTTCCTCGTTCTCAGCCCTGCGAACGAACTCAAAGATTTTTGTATTGAAATAATTTCTTATTAAGTCCATTAAAACCGTTATGTGGTGAGGTGAAAAACCTATATCGACAAATTTTTCACCCAACGACATCAAATAGTGTAAGTAGGCTATGTCGTATTTTCCCTCAAAAAGTTTATCAAACCATTCCCCCAATAGGTTCTGGAATTCTTTTATAAAGTCCTCTGTAAGTAAATTTCTTAGTTCCTGAAAGTTATACAGAGATTTGGAAATGTATTTGACAAAATCCTCCCGATAAGGCTCCATGTACTTTTTTAAAAACTTAATCCGTTCCCTATCTTTTTTAGAGATTTGATGCAAACGGAGAAGCCTATCTATGTCGTATTCGAAATCTACCCCCATTAAGGTCTTAATTTAAGAATAAGGAGGCTTTTTAAAATAAACAACTTATGAAAAAGGACTTTTTATGTCTTTCCGATATAACCCCTTTCGAAGGATGGGAAATAATAGAAAATGCAATAAAGTTCAAAAAAGGAGAAAAAAAGTCAAACATTCTCGAGGGAAAAAATATTGGTTTACTTTTTTCTAAACCCTCTACAAGAACCCGCGTTTCCTTTGAGGTCGGTGTAAACAAATTGGGGGGAAAGGCGGTCTACATGACTTCCTCCCAAATGCAACTTTCTCGGGGTGAGGATGTTAAGGATACCGCCAGGACTTTGAGCCGCTATCTCGACGGGATTGTGGTTAGAACTTACGCCCATGCCTGGTTGGAGGAATTTGCCAAATACTCCCGCGTGCCGGTGATAAACGCACTGACCGACTTTTCCCATCCCTGTCAGATTTTGGCGGACATTCAAACCGTTTACGAATACTTCGGCGAGAGTGTAAAGGAGATAAAGCTCGCCTATGTGGGAGACGGCAACAATGTTGCGAACTCCCTAATAGTGGGGGCGGGGCTTTTCGGTCTCAAACTCTACGTTGCCACCCCTACAGGTTACGAACCGAATGCGAAAGCCTACCAACTCGGTTTGGAATTGGCTAAGCAAACGGGCGGAAAGATAGTTTTAACAAACGACCCCGTGGAGGCTGTCGAAAACGCCTCGGTGGTCTATACCGACGTTTGGGTTTCGATGGGGGACAGCGACGGCGACACAAAGGTGCAATTTTTGAAACCCTTTCAGGTAAACGAGCGACTGCTAAAGCACGCCGAGCCCAACGTCAAAGTTCTCCACTGCCTACCCGCCAAGAAGGGGCAGGAGATAACGGAAGAGGTTTTCGAAAAGCATGCGGAGGAGATTTTTAGTCAGGCTGAAAACCGCCTCTGGGCGCAGATGGCTTTGATGGAGAAACTCTTTAAGGAGTTTTTCGGAAACAAAACCCCTTAAAGGTTTGTTTTTTCCTCTTTCCTCTGCAGGAGTTTCTATTTTTCCGAAACCTCTTAAGGGTATTCCTTTCTTTCGGATAACCCCGATAGGGAAAATCCCTTCTTTCCTCCCAAAGGTGGCAATATCGATAGGTGATGAGACCTATTATGGTCTTTTTGACCGACTTCGGAACTGCCGACGGGTTTGCCGGCGTTATGAAGGGGGTGGCTCTGAATATTAACCCCGATTTGAAGCTGGTTGACCTAACCCACGAAGTCAAACCGTTCGATATCTTAGGAGGGGCGCTCATCTTAAAGGCTCACTACCGCTATTTCCCGAAGGGGACTATTTTTGTCGCCGTTGTAGATCCGGGGGTGGGAACGGAGAGAAAGGCTGTAGCGGTGAGAACCGAAAACTACTTTTTCGTTGCCCCCATGAACGGACTCCTCGACCTAGTTCTAAACGAGGAAAAACCCCTTGAGGTTGTGGAGTTAACAAACCCCAAATACAGGTTAAAAGCCGTAAACAACACCTTTCACGGTAGGGATATCTTCACCCCCGCGGGGGCTTACATAAGCAAGGGTATCCCCCTAAAGGAGTTGGGAAAAAGGATTGGATACCGCCGTCTGTTGGAATTTCCAAAGCCGAAAAGGCTCCCCAAAAGGGTGGTCGGCGAAATAGTTTACTTCGATAGGTTCGGAAATGCCGTAACCAACATCCCCTGCCATAGATTTAGGTATTGCATCTTTAGAAACCTCAAAGGGAGGTATGTGAGGGCATTCCTCGAGGGGGATAAAGAGAGACCCAATTTCACCTGCGGGAGTTTCGGGTTTGTGGAGGTGTTCCTGCCGATGGGGAGTTTTAGGGATAGGTTTAATCCTAAGAAGGGGGAAAAAGTCATCTGCCACCTTTAGGGGTTTTAACCCTTTTCTTTATTCTCCCCGCGAGGTAGGCGGTGAAGAAGAGCACCCCGCCGAGGAGTATTATAGAGGGTCCCGCCGGCAGGTCGGTGAAGTAGGCAAGGGCGATACCGCCGAAGGTGGCTATCAGGGAAAAGAGTGCCGAAAGGGTCAGAAGTTGGTCGTAGTGCCATACCAGTTGGTAGGCGGTTGCGGCGGGGAGCACCAGCATCGCGTGGGTAAGGATTATTCCCACCACCTTTGTGGTGTAGGTTATCAATAGGGAAAGTAGGGCTACCAGCGTGTAGTAGAGCAGGGATGTGTTGATTCCGGAAGAGTAGGCGGTCTCTTCGTCGAAGCAGAGGTATAAGACCTTCCAACGGTTTTTCCAAAAGAAGAAAGCCGTAAAGAGGAGTAGGAGAAAGAGAAAGACCACATCGGTGGAGGAAATCGTCATTATCGACCCGAAGAGGTAAGACAGGAGATTACCCTGATACCCCGAAAGGTAGATTAAAACGACACCCGCCGCCATGGATATAGCCAGGACGATACCTATGGAAGCGTCTTCGGTTAGCCCCGCCTTTTTTTTCAACAAGGCTATGAGCCAACCCACGAGGACGGAAAAGAGCATAGCCGAAAGGGTTGGGTCTATACCCAAAAATACCCCTATCGCCAGCCCCGCCAAAACGGAATGGGATACCGCTATCCCCAAAAAAGCCAACCTGAAGAAGTAAACAACAAAAGAGTAAAACGCCAATAGGAGGGAGAGGAGTAACCCGCCCAAAAGCAGTTTTAGGAAAAAGGTTTCCATTGGAAGGTCTAATTATTCCCACACCCTACCGAAGTTAAGGGAAACTTCACACCCACCGAGGTCGAAGGTAAATTCATCCCTCACGGCGTCAAAAATCTTCCTGTATCCCCTATCGGGGAGTTTAAAGATTTTCGCCTTTCCGAGTTCGGGGTAAACCAAAACCAAATAGGGAACCCCCTCCCTTTCATAAATCTCCTTTTTGAGGTATTCATCCTTTTCCCTGGTAGAGGGTGATATCACCTCGAATACCACCTTTGGAGGTTTTAGAAGTTTATCCTCTACCCGTTCGCAGGTTATAAAGACGTCCGGTCGTAAGACCGTATCCTCCGACACTATGTAGTTGGTATCTATTCCCACCACACAATCGGGACACTTTTCTTCCAGCTCCTCGTCGAGGTAACGGAAAATTTTCCCTACAATACGTTGGTGTTTAAAGGATGGAGAGGCTAAGGCATAGGGAATACCCCCGATGAGTTCCCAATCTCCCTGCCAATTTTTGTAATCCTCGTAGGTGTATCGGGGTAGATATTTGTGAACAACCCCCATAGGGGATAAATTAGGGGAGCACCTCCTTAAGGGTTATTTCAAACCTCCTCCTAAAGGGTTCCCTCTCTTCGGGAAAGTCCTCCCTAAAATGGCACCCCCTACTCTCCTCCCTCCTCAAGGCGTTCAAAACCACCGCCTTAGCCACCAACAGCAGGTCGAAAAACTTCCTCCCTTCGGGACTTTCCAAACGCTTGGGGAGGTATTCTCCGAGCTTTTCATCCAACCGGTGGAGAGTTTCCTCCAACCTTTCTCCGTTTCGGACTACTCCGCAACCCTCCCACATGAGGTTTCGAAGTTCTTTAATCTCCTCCTGTGGGAGGGTGAAACCTTCTTCACCCGCGGTGGGGGTCAATTTTCCTTTTTCCACCCTCCAAAAGGGTAGGTGGAGGGCTATATCCTCCGCCGCCCGCATGCCGAAAACCACACCCTCAAGGAGGGAATTGGAAGCCAAGCGGTTTGCACCGTGCAGACCGGTGCAGGCGCACTCGCCGACGGCGTAAAGCCGCCTAACCGCCGTTCTCCCGTAGGTGTCGGTCGCTATTCCGCCTATAAAGTAGTGCGCCGCCGGTTCGACCGGCACAAGCTCCCTTCGGGGGTCTATACCTTCCTCCCTCAAAATGGAGACTATTTGCGGAAACCTCTCCTCGAGGTCTATACCCCTTTTGACCAACGGACGGAGGTCTAAAAAAACCCTTCTTCCCTTTTGGAGTTGCGAATAGATAGCCCTGGCCACCACATCGCGGGGTGCGAGCTCGTCGACAAACCGCTCACCCCTGTCGTTTACCAAAAGGGCACCCTCCCCCCTTACCGCCTCGGAAATCAAATTCTTCGTGCCAGCCAAAACGGTGGGGTGGAATTGGACGAATTCGGTATCAACCAAAAATGCACCCGCCCGAAGGGCGGCTCCTATTCCATCACCGCCTATCGATTGGATATTGGAATTTCTCGCAAAGAGGCTCGCCGCACCGCCCACTGCCAACACCAACGCCTTAACCCAAAAGGCGGTATAACCCCTTTCGGTCTTTACCAATGCACCCCGAACCTCTCCGCGGTCTGTATAAATTTCCACCAGTTCCCCTTTTAGGAGGGGTATTTCTTTCTCCTTTACCTTTTGGTGGAGGGCTTCGTATATAGCCCTACCGGTGTAGTCCCTAACCTTAAAAATCCTCCTCCTGGAGTGGGCGGCTTCGAGGGTTAGGTCGTAAAAGGTGTCCTTTCTGTCGAAATTAACACCCCAAGAGGAGAGCTTTAAAATAGCCCTCTCCCCCTCGAAGGTTGCAACCCTAACCGCTTCCTCCTCGTTGAGGAGTCTCCCAGCCCTTAAGGTATCCAAAAAGTGGAGTTTTGGACTGTCGTTTTCCCCTATGGGGGCGGCTATTCCCCCCTGCGAGAGGTAGGTATTCCCCTTTCCCCTGCTTATAACGAGCGGCTTTATTCCGTATTCCGCCAGCGTGAGCGCGCAGGAAAGCCCCGCTATACCGTCGCCTATTACCAATACATCGGTTTGGACGCTCTCATACTCCCTAGGGACAAAGGGTTGCATCGTTAAGAGTGAGGAATTTTAAGGAGAAAGCCCGCCTTCGGCGGGGATTATTCCATCTTTGGAAGCCTATCTCTATTTATCTCCCATAGGGCTATCGCGGTAGCCGAACCCACATTTAGGGAGGGAACCTTTCCAACCGTCGGAATGGTTGCGACTATATCGCTCAGCTCCAAAACGCTTTTAGATATCCCTTCCCCCTCTGCCCCGACCACAACCGCCAGCGGAAAGGGAAAATCTATCTCCCTGATATCCTTACCGCCGGTCTCTACCGAAGCAACCCATCCACCCATCTTTTGAAACTGTTTTAAAGCCCTCTGAAGGGAGGGAACCTTTGAAACCTTTAGGTGGAATATTGCACCCGCCGAAGCCTTTACGACAGTCTCATTTATCGGAGCACTCCTATCCTTGGGAAGTAAAATTCCCACCCCCCCAAAGAGTTCGGTAGTCCTTATTATGTTTCCCACATTTTGGGGGTCGGTTATGTGGTCTAAAACCACAAAGAAACCCTTTTTGTCGATAGTCTCCCTAAAGAGGACTTCCTCGGGAACGTATTCGACCGGCGATAGGAGTGCAACCACCCCCTGCGTCTTTTTGGTTCCCGCAAGCTCTTCCACCTTTTTGCGGGGAATTCTCTGAACCTTTACCCCCCTCTCCTTGGCGAGTTTTAAAAGCTCCCTCGGCGGATGGCTGTCGTGGGCTACGTAAATCTTCTCCAACGGTTTCCCGGCGCGGAGAGCCTCTATTATCGGATTTCTCCCCCAAACGGTGAATTTCTTCTTCTCTCCCATAAGAGGTTCAAATTAGTCGTCATTTCCCTTCGGCGGGGTATCGGTAGCCTTTAAAAACTCGTAGGAGGCTTTCAATAGCGGCATCAATTCCCGAATACGGTTAATGGCTTCGGCTATTTCTTCACTAAGGGGAAATAACTTTTTAGCTCCTCTAAATCCCTTTCAAGGATATCTAGATGTTTTCCGCATTCGGTTTTATAAAATTCAAAACGCTTCTTTAGTAGCTCCATAGCTTTACACTATCCCCTATAACCTCTTTATAGAGTTCCCCATTGGGGGAAACTATCACCACATCGACCTTTTGCTCCCCCAAACGTTTATAAATCTCCCTTAAAAGGTCTAATTTGAGTTTAAACCTTTTGGAGGAATTCCAATCCCCGGGAACCACAACGAGGAGGTCTATATCTCCACCTCTTACGTTTCCTTTAGTCCTACTCCCGAAGAGGTATATTTCAACACCTTTATATCCACTTAAGCTGTTGAAAGCTTCAAGTAATTTATTAAAAACCCTCTCGCTTAGGCGGATTTTTTTATCCTTCACCAATTATTGGTATTTTTTAAAGGTTTTTCCTATTCTTCTGATGAATGGCGTATAAACCCTAACCTATAGCTATACTTCCCACTATTAAGATAATAATCAGCATTGCCAAATAGACTTCAAACATTAATCCCCTAAAGGGGAAATTCTAAAATCTACCCCTACCATGTCGGTATCCGCCTCGAAAACCCTTAAAGAGGTAGTAAGCAAAGTCTTATCCTTTGAAAGGATATCTAAAGAGGAAGCCCTAACCCTTTTAAGGGAGGGAAGTTTAAACCTCCTCGGATATCTCGCCAATAGGTGGCGAAAAAGGTATCACCCCGACGGTGTGGTCACCTTTGTTGTCGACCGAAACGTGAACTACACCAATATATGTATAACCCACTGCAAGTTTTGTGCCTTTTACGTCCCCTACAAAGAGAAACAAAAGGGTTACGTCCTATCGGTGGAAGAGGTTTTGAAAAAAGTCCAAGAATTGGTCGAATGGGGAGGCACGACCCTCCTAATGCAGGGAGGAATAAATCCAGACCTCGGGTTGGACTACTTTGTAAATCTCTTTAAGGAGATAAAGAAACGCTTCCCACAGGTGCAGATTCACTCCCTATCTGCTCCCGAAATAGTCTTTTTGGCTAAAAAGGAAAACCTATCGGTGGAGGAGGTTTTAAAAACCCTTAAGGAAGTCGGTTTAGATTCGGTTCCTGGTGGGGGAGCGGAAATCCTAACCCAAAGGGTGAGAAATCTAATAAGTCCCAACAAGTGCACGGTCGACGAGTGGTTTCAAGTCCACGAGACCGCCCACCGCCTCGGGATGCGGACAACCGCCACGATGATGTTCGGACACTACGAGACCGACGAGGATATAGTCGAACACCTCGAAAGGGTCAGAGAATTACAAGACCGCACGGGGGGATTTACCGCTTTCATTCCGTGGACTTTTATGCCGGGAAACACCGAAATGGACAACGTAAAAAAAGCCTCTCCTGTGCGGTATCTAAAGGTTTTGGCACTTTCGAGGATATTTCTGGACAATTTTAAAAACATCCAGAGTTCTCACGTAACCCAAACTATGGAGATTGGGGTTGTCGGACTCCACTACGGGGCAAACGACCTCGGAAGTGTGATGATAGAGGAGAATGTAATAAGCTCAACCAACTATAAAGTTCGCATACCCAAGGTGGAGGAAATGGTAAAGGCGATAAAGAAAGCTGGATTTATCCCCGCGCAGCGGGATACATATTACAACATAAAAATTCTTTACTTTCCAACTTTTTTAGACTATATTTAATAAACATCAAAAACTTTAGGAGGAGTAGAGCCATGCGGCATATTTTTGAAGATTTTCGGAGAACTCTCGAGCTCAACACAAAATCCGGCAAAAAAGGTTTTACCCTCATCGAGCTCCTTATCGTTATTGCTATCATCGCAATTTTGGCATCTATGGCTATTCCTTTCTATCAAAGGTATCAGGCAAAAGCTAAAGTGACTTCTTATGCATTACCTCACGCAGAGGATTGTATGCAGGCCGCTGCGGCATTCTGTATTGAACATCCTGACGCTAATAAAACAGCAGTTATAGGTAATTTAAGTTCCGGTGCTTGTAATAACTTTACTGCTCCTGATGGGTTGGATATTAATGCTACTTTCGGAACTGTTTTTAACTGTACCGAAAATGGTACATTGGCGGATGGTTCTTCAGTAACTTATAGTTATGGTACCGTAGGTAATGCTACCTGCTCCTACAATGCAACTAATAGTCAGGTTGCTTGTAAAGTAGTACTCCCTTAACAATTCTTCCTAATTTTTCAACTTTCTCCACCCTTTCCACAACCTCTGGACAAAGGTAATAAAAGAACCTATAAGAGTTATTACCAAACCAAGTTCCACCAAACCGGTTGCTAATGAAAGTATTAAAACCAACAGACGTTCCGGTCGTTCGAATAATCCACCTATGTGGTCTTTAACACCTAAACCCTCTATACGAGCTTTTACATAGCTTACAAGAAACCAAAAGAGGACATTAAATAAAACTACAGATAACCAAACCAGTTTTCCGGCGAAATATAAGGCTAAACCAAAAAGTGGAAGAAAATCTCCAATCCTATCGAGGGTTGAATCCAATAAGGCACCAAATTTTGAAACCTTTTTTGAAGTTCTCGCCAAATGCCCGTCTAAAGCATCACAAATAGCTCCTAAAAGGACAAAAATACTTCCCAAAAGGAATTTACCTGTTGCCAAAAAGGGAACCGATATTGCTGTAAAAATCACTCCTAAAACCGTTAAAAAATTTGGATTAACATTCAATTTACCCAATATGTGAATAAAAGGAAGAGTTATTTGTTCCCACAAAGGTTTTAAATTCTTTGTTACCGCACTCACAAAGGGTAATTTTAAAATAAATAAAAAGATGTTTAAAAGCGGGGAGGTTTTTCAAAAATTCTGGCAAGGGTATAACCTATTAAAAATCCCCCTATATGGGCGAACCACGCAACACCTCCCATAGCGGTAAAGGGAAGAAATAAAATTCCATTTACAACCTGGTAAAGGAACCAAAATCCTATAAAAACCGCCGCAGGCCATTCAACCGGAAGCAAAAATATCCCTATAGGGATAAAGCCAAAAATTCTTGCATGGGGGTAATAATACATGTAAGCACCCAAAACTCCGGAAATTGCCCCGGAAGCCCCTATAAGGGGAACCTCCGGATTACCAAAAGAGTAAGTAACGAATGCCTGTATTAAGGCGGCTCCTATTCCGCTCAATAGGTAAAAAAGTAAATACTTAATATGCCCTTGGCGGTCTTCAACGTTATCGCCAAAAACCCACTGATAAAGCATATTGCCCAAAATGTGCATCCACCCGCCGTGGATAAACATATAGGTGATTAAAGTCCAAGGTTTTTCCCAAAAAAGTGCGGGAACGAAACCGTATTCGTAAATAAAACGTTCCAATTGGGCAGGAGGAAGCGTTATTTCATAAATCCACACCGATATGCATATAAGGATTAACAGAAGATTTATAACTGCAAAGGATGTTGAGGGATTTAAATCTCTTATAGGTATCATTCCTTAAAACCGATTATAGGAAGCTTTTAATCATAAAACCCCGACAGGGAGGGTGAAAATATCCCTGACAAAAAAAGTTATTTGCAGAAAATAACTTCCCTCTACGGGAGGCAAAGTTATTGAAAGCCCTCTTTTGGGCTTTATATTTAACTTAATAAAATTTTTAACAAAAAGTTTATAAAGGAGGAGACGGATGCTCATTAGGAAGGAACACGCTATAGCGCTTTTAGACCTTCTCAAACACGAGAGGGAAAGGGAAAACGCTTCCATTCACTACACCATTACCCCCGAAAGGGAACCCGTTTTTCAAGAGCTGGAGTTTCAAAATCTGGCGGAACTTTACAATCCCCTACAGTACGGTCTAACTTACTGGGGTAGGGCTCTTGTAACCATACTCGAGGAGATGGTCGAAAAAGGATTAATTCCCCACCCCGAAAGCTGGGACGAAAACTTCAGATGGCTAGGAACCGAAGTTATCACCATGATTGCCGACGCCGTTGAAAATAAAGACCTACCCGGAGAACTCACCGAAAAGGCACTCGAAGAGAGGGGATTTATAGAAGTCCGTAAAGAGGAGAAAAAGGGCGAATACAAAGCGGTAAATCAATACGCCAAAGATATCTATGAAATATTTAAAAATGCAACCCCCCGCCTGGAGATTTCCAAAGAGCTCGCCGAATACATAAAGAATACTCCCGTAGGTCCCAACGAAAGCGGACACCTGCCCGAGGGTGGTAGGTATCCCGAACTGCTCGAATCTATGAGGTTGATAGCATTTTCCGTTCCCAATAGCGATATATACGCCTTTACCGGGTTGGGTAAAGCGGTTAAAGAGGCTCTCAACTATATCGCCCCCAGCCTACCGGTTTTGATAAGCGAAGATATCCTCTACTCCTTGATTAAGATAATCGACGAAGGTTTCGACAAACTAACCGATACCGAAAAGGAAACCCTTTGGGAACTCGGTTTGGTAGACGAAGAGGGCAACTTCTACCCCGGTGGAGAAAAACTCTTGGAAGTTTACAGGTTGTGGAAGGATAAGGAATTTCCCCCCGTTAAGACCTTCAATATAGAAATTCTTGAGGCAGAACTCCTCAAAATGATAGACTATATTTGGAACGAGGAATACGCCAAAAATCCCGAAATAGTCCCCACCGTAGACCAAATCGTCCACTTCCTACTGGAGAAACCTCTAAAGGAATACAAACACCTCATCGAATACTACGGGAGGAAGATTAACCAAGACTTCAACTACAAGAAAAAAGAGGAAATCAGAAAGAAATTCGCCGAGGTTAAGTCTATAGAAGAGCTGTTCAAACACTTCTACGAAAAGGGTAACGAGTGGTACGAAAAACTTTACGACGTTGTTCAAGAGGCTCTCTACACCCTCGAAGCGTTTGGACTAATCACCTCCGAAGAACACAAAGGGGAAAAGGTTCACAAACTCACCGAACACGGTAAGGAAGTCCTCGACGATATGAAACAGAGGGGAATAAGGGAGATAACATCCACCGCCGTTAAGGCTATCACCATAACCAACAAAGAGATTTCCGCACCCAACGTCGACTGGTACAACCAAGCGGTTGAAGAGAAACTCGTCGGTGCGGGAGAGCCCACCGTTGCCGGTAAGCTCTACTCGAGATTGGCTTACGAGATTAAGAGACTTCCCCACATCACCAGGTTTGAACTGCAGGTTCTCCACAAAATACCCGCAAAAGGTTTCTTCCTAAAGGACGTTTACGCGCAATTCGACGAAACCTGGAAGGAAGAGGTTACCTACGCGTTCAACAAGCTGGAAGCCCGCGGATACCTCAACATTCTCCAAAACGAGGCTGTTATCCTTACCGAGGTAGGTCAGCTGATTAAGGAAGCACTCGCCGGTGTTCCCGAAGGTGTTGCACAACCCCTAACACCTATTGCGGTTAGAATATTGGAAGCCCTAAGGAAGGTCGGAAACCTCTATGTCAAAGAAGAGAGGGTTAGAATACTCCCCAAAAATATCGAAGAAGCCCTTAGACTCACCGGATTGGATAAGAAAACCTTCGATAAGGAACTCGTAGTTCTGAGGGTTGCCGGTCTTATCGGCAAAACCTCCATTAACAAAGCCGGTTTGATGGTTCTCAAAGCCCTCGAACTGATGAACAAATAAGGTTCCCTTTGAACGTTTTTCTCTTTTTCCCTCTTCAAAAAACCCGCAGGTGGAATTGAAACAAAGAAATCCCCAAGAGTAGGTTTAAATACAGACCCAAAAAGGGAAAAACTAAACTTCACCCAAAGTGGAGATTTTTTGAAAAATTCCCATATCGGTGACAAAATCGTCGGTAAACCTTATATAGAGTTTTCCAACCTCATAATCCCAATCGCGGGGAGGTTCCTCACCGAGCGCCGCCATTAGGAGTCTTGCCGGGAGGTTTATGCCCGCACCGGTGGCGAAGTAAACCCATGCGGGAAATCTCGGATTTATCTCTATGAGATAGAGTTCCCCTTCGGGGGTGTATATACATTCGAGCTCAAAACCTCCGCGCCACTTAAAGGTGGATACGAAATTTTCCGCGGCTTCCAACATCTTGTGGTTTTTTATGGTTACGGCAGTCCAAACCTTACCCAGCTGGGTAATCCAAAGCTTCTTAATGTTCAAAAATCCGAAATGTCCCCCTTCTCCATCACCTACGCCCACGAGGTTTATTTCCTCGCCGTTGACCACCTGCTGAACCAAAACGGGATAGCCCCATTCGGAAACAATGGCGTTGAATTTCTCAACCGCCTCTTGGTAGTTGTAAACCTTGTAGGCTTTGTAAAAGAGCCCCTTTATCATAGCTGGATAGCCGACTTCATTGAGAGCCTCCGCCAATCCCTTGTAATCAATCACCGAAACCGTTTTGGGAACCTTTACCCCTATTTTTTCGGCGACTTCGGGTAGCCTCTCCTTGGAGCGGAGTCTAAACTGCTCCTTTGTGGGTAAAAAGTTCGCTATGCCGGTATCCCTCAAGTAGTCGGCGTATTCGATGTAAAGGGGAAGTTCCGCATCAAGGGTTGGAATAACCGCATCCAAACCGTAGGTCTCTTTAATATACAAAAGCCGTTGCAAATAGGCGTCGGCGCCCTGCGAGGGGTAGGGCATTAGGTAGGACTTTTCGATGAGCCACTTCATATAGACTCCGGGCTCCATCGCGTCGTAGGCGAGTCCCACTATGCGAATGTCTTTATTCCACTCCTTCAGACTCTTGGCAACCCCCACACCGGGACCGGGATTGTCCACCGCGTTTATACCGGATACCCCCACCTTTAGGTCTCTCATTTGACTTCCTCCGCTCCCTTCTCGAGGATACCCAAAATCCTTAACTGTTCGAGGAAGTCGTAAAAGTCCCTCCTCGCGGTGTTCTCGTCGACCTCAAACTCCTCCGTGAGGGCTCTTATAATCTCCTCCTCCGACAACCCTTCGCGGAGCTTTTTGAGAATAAACAACCCCGTTTGGTTGACAACAAAGGATTGCCCCGTTTCGGGGTCGAACGCAAAACCCTCCTCGTTCAGTGCCAGCCTTTTCAACCTATCCATTTCAAGGTTAAATTGTCAACCACCTCGCATCAAAGATGCAAGGCTTGACTTTGGGTAGTGGCTGCTCCAAAAAGGAATAACCACCACCACCGGCGGGTTGTTTGCCGATGCCCTCATAAGGGGTTTGTCTTTGTTCTTTTTGTATACCCTCAAATACCTAAACATCCATCTATTCGTTCGTTTAAACTTCCAAATTAAATGCACTTCCCTAATCTTTTTCCACTCTAAGGTTTTTAACTTTAAACCTCTTTTCAAAATGTTTATTGCTCCATTTGTATCTGAATGGAGCCTTCTACAATTGGAGCAAACTACAAAATGTTGCTTTGGTCTTTTAACTTCTAAACCACAATTAAAACAGGTTTTAGAAGTATAGGCTTCGGGAATAGGGATCAAACCTATTCCCAACTTTTCTAATTTGTATTTCAAAATCTCCTCTATTTGTTTCCTTATCCAAAAGTTATGCAAGAGTTTGTTTAATTCTTTTCCGTAATCTTTTCCATTTCTTATTCCCGTTAAATCTCCGATAAATACTTCTTTAACCTTATATCTTTCCAAGATTTGAATTGTTTTATTAATCATTTGTTGAATAGCTATCTTTATTCTTTTATTCCGCTTTTCGTAATATCCTTTTAATTTCAAAGAACTTCCTTTATGTCCGCTTTTAGCCAATTTGGATTGATATTCAGCTATTTTTCTGTTCCAATACTTCCATTCATTCAAAAGTTCTTTGGACTTAAATTGATAAACTCTTATTATCTTATTCTCTTTATAGTAAATAGCTAAAGTTATTAGGTTTCTTATTCCTAAATCTATACTTGCATAATTTACTTTTTCGGTTTCTTTTAGTTCCTTTTTAGGTATTTCTACCGAAATATGGACATACCATTTCCCGTTTTTGTTTAGAACCTCCGCTTTTTTGAACTTGTAGCTTATGTAAGGGATTTTGTAAGTTGCTAAAATTTCTAAGCGTTTTTTAATGCCATAGCCTTGTCTAATATCTTTCGGAACTACAACATCGAAGTAAAAGTTTCCCAAAGAGTAGCTTCTGGGAGCGAGGATAGGGATAACGGACATAGGCAAGGTTTGTTTAGTTCCCTTGTCCTTAAAGTATTTAGGTGGAGAGACCCTTTTAATGTGTTTGGGGAGTTTACCTTTTTGTTCAAGTTCCTTAAGTTTTTTAAAAGATTTCCAGCTTTCGGAAAGTTTCTTTAAAACCGCTTGGGCTATATCGGTAGGCAACGCTTTGTAATTGGGAGAATTTTTAACGAGGTTATAAACAGTTTCGTAAGAAAGTATTTTTCCGCTTTTAAAGAATTCTTGGCGGATTATGTAGTTAGCTCTATTCCAGAGTTTTGCACATCTGATTTGGAGTTCTCTAAGTATCTCTTTTTGTTCTCCCGTTGGGTATAGTCTTACCTTTAGTGTCCGTTTTAGCATTGCTTACCTAAATAGGTAGTATGACAACATACCATTAATTTGGCAAGCGGTTATAATTTGAAAAGTATGGGAAAGAAACAAACTTGTATAAGGATAGAAGAGGAAGTTTTAAGGGAATTTAAGAAATGGTTGATAGACAAAGGTTATAGAAGTATAAATCAGTATTTGAACGAATGTATTAAGGAATTGTTGAAAAAGGAAGGAAGATTGCCTAAAGTGGAAAGGAAAAATAACGCCTAATGGCATTCGTTCTCCTCCCTCCATCACAGATAGGGGGTTTCCGAACGACAATTTTTTCCTATGAACCCTCCCTATAGAGGTCTGACAAAGAGAAACTCCGGAGGTACGGAAATTGCTATTTCCCCTTTGCGGGAAAGTTTTTTCTCAAACTCGAAGGGGAAATAGGCTTTTACCTCCCTCCCGCAGCAGTTTAGGAGAGCCTTTACGAAAAACCTATCGCGGAAGAATTCCTCCACCGAGCAGGGGAGGTTATTTTCTCCCCCCAATCTAACCACCTCGGGGCGGAAGTAAACCCTCACCCTATCCCCTTTGGAGATGGAAGAAACCGCATTGGAAACCTTTAGGGGGTTACCGCAAACTTCGACCACCGCAAAGTTGGGACTTAAATCTACGACCACCCCGTCGAGGAAATTGACTTCCAAAAATTCCACCGCAAAGGGGTCTTTGGGTGTAAAGAAAACCCTCTCGAAGGAACCCCATTCCCTTATTTCGCCGTCCCTTATAAGGATTACCTTATCGGCGAGATTTTCCGCATCCGCCACATCGTGGGATATGTGGAGGGTTGTTATACCCCATCGGGTGGTTATATCCTTTACAAACCTCCGCAGGCGTTCCCTGTTTTGGGGGTCGAGAGCGGAAAAGGGTTCGTCCAAAAGGAGCAGTTTCGGCTTTACCGCCAACGCCCGCGCGAGGGCTACCCTCTGTCTCTCCCCCCCGCTCAAGCTTTTAATATCCCTACCGAGCAGATGCCTTATTCCGAGTTCCTCCACGAGGAATAAAACCCTTTTTTCAACCTCTTTGGGGTCTTTTAACCGCTTCCTCAATCCGAAGGCGATATTTTCGAACACATTTAGGTGGGGAAAGAGCAAATAATCCTGATAAAGCACCGAAATATCCCTCTCCTCCGGCGGGAGGTCGGTTATATCCTTCCCTTCGAGGTAAATCTTCCCGCGAAGCGGGGTTCTGAATCCGGCAATCAGTTCGAATAGGGTGGTCTTACCGCTCCCGGAGGGTCCCAGTATCACCCCGTATTCGCCCCTTTCCAACGAAAAGGAGATGTTTTTTAGGGTAAAGTTGCCTATTCGGTAGTAGAGGTTTTTAACCTTTAACATCGTCTATCCCCTTCGGGAGGTTAACCTTTCGAAGGTAAAGAGCGTTAGGAATGATACCACCATGAGGAGGAATCCCATTAACGAAGCCCTTTCAATGTTCCCATAGGAGATATTTAAGAAGATACCCACCGGAAGGGTTTCGGTTTTCATATAAACCCCCCCGGCGAATATTAAAACGGCGCCGAAAGCTCCAAAGGAGCGGGCAAACGCCACGACCAAAGCGGCGAGCAAACCATCCTTTGCCATCGGAAGGACGACCTTGAAAAATACCTCTATAGGTTTGTAACCCAACGAGCGCGCAACCAGTTCGTACCTCTTATCTATCCCTACAAAGGTAGTGTAGAGGATTTTTACCGCGAAGGGGAGGGAGACAAATATCTCCGCCAAAACAACGGCGGCGGTCGTGAAGGCTATTTGAACTTTTAGGAGGTTGGAAAAGAATAACAGCAACAAAAGTCCCATAAGCAGTTCGGGGAAAAACATCGGTAGGTCTATGAGAACTTTTATCAACCCTTTAAGGGGAAAATCGGAACGCGCCAACCCATAGGCGGTGGGTATCGAAACCGACATAACCACGGCGGTGGATACCAAAGCGGTAAAAATCGTCAGGCGTAGAGCGTAAAGAAACTCCTCCGATAGGAGCTCCTTAAGAAAATCCCCGTAGGGGAGAAAGAGAAGTATAGACCCGAAGAGGAAAAAAAAGGTTATTCCAACCGCGTAGGGGAGGGCTTTTAAGAAAAACATAAAGAGGTTTATTTAAAGTTAGAGCCACTTCGAGAGGAACTTAATACCCGCCAAGAAGTAAAAGACTCCGAGAATTTTCTTTATTTGTTGCGGTTTGAGGTAATTGTGGGCTACATGGGTGCCTAGATAACCGGCTACAAAGGCGGGGAGGGCGGCGGCTAATGTAATCTTCCAATCCACCATTCCCAACTTTAGGTAGGTTAAGAACCCCGTCAGGGAGGAAAAGGGCACCATAAAAATGACCGACGAGATAACCTTAACGGGATTTAAACCGTAAAGCATTAGGAGGGGAGAAACCACGCTACCCCCGCCGATGCCGAGCAACCCCGAAAGTATCCCCCCTAAGGAACCTATAGAAATGGTTACCCACAGAGGTGCCTCTTCTTTTATGTGTTCCACCCTTTTGGGGATGTAGAGCATTACACCTATGTAGAAGAGGAGAAAGGAAAAGAGCAAACCAACCCACTTTGGGTTTAGGATGTGGGATAGGTATGCCCCTAAGGGGGACATTAATGTGGAACTAACCGTTAGGGGAACGGCTATCTTCCAATCTATTCGGCGGTTTCTCAAGTTGTTGAGGATACCGGCGGAGGTAGAAATTACATTTGTAAAAAGCCCCGCCGCCCGCGCGTGGGCGAATGGAACGCCGAGCATATTCAAAACGGGCACTATGAGTATAGCCCCCCCTATACCCCCGAGTGCGAAGATAAATGAGAGAACGAAGGAGACCACCGATACTGTCAAAAGCCCCATCGCAGAGGGTAGAAGTTTAAAACCTCCATTAGGAAATGGCGAAAATCTTATATCGCCGCTCTGGGAATAACATTTCCCACTATGGGCTTGGAGGAATTTGTTAAAAATTTCGGCTACGAAACCCGCAAGGAGATGAAAGCCTCCGTCGAAGAAACGGCGAGGCTCCTCATGGAGGGAAGGGCTGTTTTGGTCGATATCCGCTTTGAGGAGGAATACAAGGTTTGGAACGTCCAACCTTCGGTCAATATACCCTTAAACGAACTCCCCGAAAGGTGGAAGGAAATAGACACCTCGAAGGTGGTTATTACCGCCTGCCCCCACAAGGATAGGGCGATAATAGCGATGACCTACTTGAGGGAAAAGGGTATCCCCGCAAAATACCTCGACGGGGGATTGGTCGGTCTGGTCGAACTCCTGAGGGCGGATAAGGCTAAGGAATTCTTCGAAAGAACTCAAAAATAAGGTTAACCCTGCGGAGTTTTTCTCTTACACCTTTCCCCAAATGGGGGCGGAATTTTACAATCCCCGTTTGGGGGGTATCCCTAAAATTAAAACCACTTATGGAACACCTTGCAAAAGCCGACAGAGAGGTATTTGAGGCGGTCGTCAAGGAAATGGACCGTCAGCACTACTCCCTCGAGATGATAGCCTCCGAAAACTTCACCACCTATGAGATAATGGAAGCGGCGGGCACCCCGCTGACCAACAAATACGCCGAAGGCTATCCCAGAAAGCGTTATTATGGCGGTTGCGAATACGTCGATATTGTCGAAAGCCTCGCCATAGAGAGGGCTAAAAAGCTCTTCGGCGCGGAGCACGCCAACGTCCAGCCCCACAGCGGGTCGAGCGCCAACCTCGCGGTTTACTTCGCCCTGGCAAAGTGCGGAGACACCATTTTGGGTATGGATTTGGCGCAGGGCGGACACCTAACCCACGGCGCAAAGGTTTCGATATCCGGAAAGTGGTTTAACGCCGTCTCTTACGGACTCAACGAGAAAGAGGAGATTGACTACGACCAGGTTTACAGGCTCGCCAAAGAGCACAAACCCAAGATAATCGTAGCCGGCGCTTCCGCCTATCCGAGGGTGATAGATTGGGCTAAGTTCAAGGAGATAGCCGAAGAGGTCGGCGCCTACCTTATGGTCGATATGGCTCACTACGCCGGTCTCATAGCGGGCGGAGCCTATCCCAGCCCCGTGCCCTACGCCGACGTCGTTACCTCCACCACCCACAAAACCCTGAGGGGTCCCCGTAGCGGTTTCATCCTATCCAAGGCGGAATTGGCTAAGAAGATAGACAAAGCCGTTTTCCCCGGCATCCAAGGGGGACCTTTGATGCACATAATCGCCGCCAAGGCGGTAGCCTTCAAGGAGGCTATGACCGACGAGTTTAAGGAATACGCCCACCAGGTGGTTAAAAACGCCAAAGCCCTCGCCGAAGAACTTCTTAAACTCGGCTACAAACTCGTTACCGGCGGAACCGACAGCCATATGGTATTGGTCGACCTTAGACCCCTCGGGCTCACCGGTAAGGAGGTGGAGGAAGCCCTCGAGAAAGCCGGCATAACCGTTAACAAGAACGCCGTCCCCAACGACCCCTTACCCCCCACCAAGACCAGCGGTATAAGGCTGGGAACCTCCGCCCTCACCACCCGTGGGATGAAAGAGGACGATATGCGTCAAATCGCCCGTTGGATAGATACCGTTATAAAGAACCTCGGCGAGGAAAAGGTTATAGAGAGGGTTAAGAACGAAGTCCACGAAATGTGCGACCGTTATCCCCTCTACCCCGAATGGAGGGAAAAAGCCCACAAACTCCTAAAGGGGCAAGAGGGTTAATTTATTCCCCTTTTGAGGTTTTCTTCTTTTTCCGCTCCCCTAAAGGGGAAAACTAATAGTTTGACCTTTTTAGGGTCTCTAAAACCTTTTCCATCAGGGAGATAACCGCCTATATTTCCTGGTGTGGGAAGTTTTGTTTCTGTCGTCCACCATTTGGAGGAGTTTTAAGGTTTCACCCTCCGAGAGATATCCCGCGGAAAAGAATTCCCTAATGCAGGATTTTGGAGACCTGCAGGTTAACCCTTCGTTGGTTTCTATAAAGGTTTTAACCGATTTGAGGAGTAATTCCACGCAAACGGAAAACCTCAAAAAGGTTCTATCCCTAAAAAACTCGTAATCGCCCGTCCCTTTCGAGGTTAGAGTCTTGTTGTAGGCATCCCTTAAACGGCTTAACGCCCTTTCAAAGTCCTTTAAGAGTTTTTCTAAAGCTATCTTATACCCTCTTTTTTCACCGTCTCAACCAAATACGGAGCCTTCTTTAGTTCTACAATATCCACCTTTAAGGGGAAATTGCTCTCCTCCAGTATCTCCCTCAAAAGGGTCAGCTTCTCCGACAAATCCCTTCGGGAGTGTATCGCTATATCCACATCGGAGTAGGAAGAAAAATCTCCCCTCGCACGGGAACCGAAGAGGTAAACCTCCACCTCCTGGTCTTTAAAGAATTCCTCCAAAAACCTCCTAAGGTCTTCCAACGTTTCAATCTTTCAACCCATGGGAGGGAACAAATTTAAAAACCGAAAGGGGGGATTAGGAGAGCAGTTTCCTTATCAGGGTATCTATCTTTTCCCTCACCTCCAGTCGGTCGATTAAACCTTCGGGAACACCCTCCGCACCTCTGAGGGAACCGGTCAAAGACCCGTAAATCGCCCCTATGGTGTCGGTATCTCCCCCCACCTCCAAGAGGTCTTTAATACCCTCCAAAAAGTTTTCCCCCTTGAGGAAGAGGAAAAAGGCGCTCCCCACCGTGTAGACTACAAAACCGCTCGTTCCGAGCAGGGGCAAAGCCTCGGCGGGGGTGTAGCCGTCGGTGTAAAGCTTTAGAGCCTTTTCGACCGCACCCTTAACCGCGTTCTCTATACCGAGTTTTTCCAAAATCTCAATTACCTTTTTAACGGTTATCCCCGCTTCGCGGGGGTTTTCCTTTAAATTGAAATAGACCGCATAGGCTACCGCAAACGCCCCGCTTATAGCCAGCTCGTTGCGGTGGGTGATGTAGCCCTCCCACCTGACATATTCGTAGAAATCCTCCAAGGGGAGATTTTTCAGGTAAGACCATACCCCGAGGGGCGCTATCCGCATAGCTACGCCGTTGCCCGCCGCCTTTCGGTCGATAATCCCGGCTTTAAACCAATTTTCGGTCTCCCTAAACCTCTCCAAAGCCCTGTAGGTGGTGTAACCGATTTTTTGCAGTTCCCCCTTGAGGTATAGGTCTAAATATTTTTCCACAACCCTTTGGGGGTCGTATTTACCGCTTTCTGCCAAAACCTCCAAAAGTGCCAAAGTCATAACCGTGTCGTCCGTCGGAGGGATTGGCTTTTTTTCGACCAAAAGGTGGGGGTATTCGCCCAACCCGTCGCCCAAAGCGTGGAGGTAAAAGGTGTCCCTAAGGCGGTTCATTTGGCGAAGTATAAAACTTAAAAGGGATTGGGAAAATTCAATCCTTTAGGAGGTTTAAAGCTTAATAACACCTTCCCTAATTAGGTCTATAGTTTTCTTTTGACCTTCCTCTATAAGTCCCCTTTCAAAAACTTTTTTATCGACACGCTTGGGTTTGAGCTTATCAATGATAAAGTCCATCGCCGCTATGCACTGTTGGGGGTCACCGCAGGTGTAGACGTCCACGGTTGCTATACCCAATTCGGGCCATGTGTGAATGGAGATGTGGCTTTCGGCAATTAGAACAACACCGGTAGCACCGTGAGGACGGAACTGGTAATAATGGGACGAGATTTTTGTTAGATTGGCATACTTAACCGCACCCTCGAGAAGAGCTCTGATATCCTCAACCCTGTCGATTAGGTCGCCGTCAACCCCGTAAAGGTCCGCTATAATGTGCAGTCCGAGGGCTTTTGCCACTTTTCCACCTCCTTATAGATTTTTTTGAAATTTCGCATAGGCGGTGCCCCTTAAAGGCAACTTTTTAAATTATCTACAAAAGGTAATATGGTTCAAGAGGACATTTTTTCCATGTCTTTAAGATATTAAAGAGGCTAT